>NZ_BAAAPF010000138.1:0-8679 GCF_039531005.1 Streptomyces synnematoformans | reverse complement strand
GACCCCCCCCCCCCCTCCGGGCTCGCCGCCGCCGAGCACCTGGTGCACCGGGTGGACGCGGGGCTGGCGGACCTGCTCGCGGAGGACGGCCCCGAGGGCTACGTCGTCAGCACCCATGTCGCCCGTACGCCGGTCAGCCGCTCCGCGGCCGTGGTGAGCTGGCGCGGCGGCCCGGAGCCGGCGCGGGTCACGGCCCGGCTGCTGGCCGCCCTGCCGGAGCTGGCCGCCGTCGACGGGGCCCTGGTCACCGCGGCGGCGCTGGCGCCCGGGGCGCTTGCCGCGGCCGGGGAGGCCCGGCGGCGGACGGCGGGCCGGCTGGCCCGCTACCCCGGCCGGGCCGGGGTCGAGCGGCGTACGACACCCGCCGACGCGGTGTCCGCGAGCTGCCTCGACGCCGTCGAAGGGCTGGCCGGAGTCGCCGTCACCCCGGACGCCGTCCTGGACGCGACCGGCTTCGCCCGCCCCACCTGGCGGGACGGCCGCTGCACGCTGCTGGTGCAGCGGGGCACGGCCGGTGTTCTGGTGCCGTTCGAGGTCCGCCACCAGATCGCGTGCTGCTCGGACCACTGAGCCCGCCGCCGCGGCGGTCTACGCGTTGAGCTGCTCCGTGAGCTTCCCCTTGCGCAGGGTCAGCACGCGGTCGGACCGGGTGGCCAGTTGCTGGGAGTGGGTGACGACGACCACGCACGTGTTCCGCGTGCGGGCGAGGTCGCGGAAGGTGTCGACGATGCCCTGGGCGGTGTCCTCGTCGAGGTTGCCGGTGGGTTCGTCGGCGAAGAGGATGTCGACATCGCAGGCCAGGGCGCGGGCGATGGCGACGCGTTGCTGCTGGCCGCCGGAGAGCTGCTGCACGTTGCGGGTGGCTTCGGCCCTGTCCAGTCCCAGGCGCGCCAGCAGCTCAAGGGCGCGGGCCCTGCGGCTGCCCTGCGCCGGCTTGACGCCGGTGATCTCCATGGCGGTGGTGACGTTCTGCAGCGCCGTCATGTAAGTGAGGAGGTTGTACTGCTGGAAGACGGTGGCGGCGTGCCGGTTGCGGTAGCGGCCCAGGCCGATCTCGGCCAGGTTCCGGCCGTTGAAGCTGACGGTGCCCCTGGTGGGTGCGTCCAGGCCGCTCGCGAGGCTGAGCAGGGTGGTCTTGCCGCTGCCCGAGGGGCCGAGGACGGTGTAGAAGGTGCCGCGCTGGAAGGTGTAGTTGATGTCCTTCAGGACGGTCGTCCGGCGGCGCTGGCCCGCGTAGACGTGGGACACGCCCGCCAGGCGCAGCAGCGCGGCGGGACCGGACGCCTGGGTCGCGGTGGTGGTCATGGCGGGTCACGTGCCTTTCGTGAGGATGGTGCGGGGGTTCAGGCGCAGGACGGCGGCGGCGGGGACCGCGGTGGCCAGCAGCGCCATGCCGAGGCCGATGCCGCCGACAGCGGCGAGGTCCGCCGGGTCGGGCTCCACGGTGATCCTGTCGATGGGGTCGGCGTTGTCGACGGGCTGGTCGTCCGGGCTGCGCCCCTGGTCGAGGCCGGTGCTGCCGGGGGCCGGGGGCTCCCACGAGTCGATCTTCTCCTGGGCGGTGGCCGCTTCCCTGTCCAGCAGCCGCTGGCCGGCGCTCTGCGTCAGGTTCGGTGCGAACAGCGAGCTGACGCCGATGGCCAGGGCCGCGACCGCGGCGATCTCCAGCGCCTGCTGCGTGATGAGCTTCCACTTCTTCTCGCCCAGCGACAGGAGTACGCCGTACTCCCTGCGGCGCTGCTTGACGGCCAGGTTGACCAGCAGGGCCAGGACGACGGCGCCCGCGACGCCGATGAGCCACATCGCGAGGGTGGCGGTGGAGCTGATGCTCTGCAGCGGGCCGGTCATCTGCCGGACGGCCTTGTCGTTCGCGTCCAGCGTGAAGCCGTCCAGCTGGGAGCCGGCGAGCCGCCGCGCCCCGTCCTTGAAGGCGTCCTGGGCCCCCGCGTCGTCCAGCAGGAAGGCAGCCTCGCTGACCTGCGTCCCGCCCTGCCCGCTGCCGGAGCCGAGAGCGGCCATGCCGCCCAGCGTGACGTAGACCCTGTTCGCCGGGCTGATGCCGTGGTCCCGGTCCAACTCGTCCGTTCGGGCGGGGTCGCGGTAGATGCCGGCCACGGTGAAATCGGCCGTGGTCTGCTCGTCGTTGCCGGTCACCTCGACCTCGTCGCCGACCTTGAGGCCGTTCTCGCGGGCGAACCGCTCCTCGACGAGGATGTTGTTCGCCTTCTTGCCGGCGGTGGTCAGGTGCTGCCCGGACAGGAGCTTGAACGAGCCGCTGCGGAAGTCGGCCAGCAGCGAGGAGTCCAGGACGCTGATGCCGGCGGTGCCGCCCGGCCCCATGGGGGCGCCGGTGCCGACCAGCCGGGAGTCCCCCTGAAGATCACGCGGTCGTACATCCAGTACGTGTACTTCTGCACCTGGGGGAGGCGGCCGAGCCTGTCGAGGGTGTCGGTGGCGATCCGCGGGGCCTGCAGCGCTCCACCGCCCAGCCCTTCCAGGTCCACACCCAGGTTGACCTCGGCGCCCACGGAACGCTTGGCCGCCTGCTCGGCCCGGCCGGTCGCGGCGTTGACCAGCACGCCGGCCAGCACCATGACGGAGATGACGAGGAAGGTCGCAAAGGTGATCAGCGTGCGGCCCTTGCGGGCCCACAGGCTGAACCCGGCGCGTTTGACGACGTTCATGGGGAGGGGGACTCTCCGATCCGTATCGGTGCGGTGGGACGGGGCTTCACTCGGTGCCGGCGAGGATGGAGCGCGGGTGCAGGCGCAGGATTCCGATGCCGGGGACGACGGTGGAGATCAGGGAGATGCCCAGGCCGATGCCGGCGACCCTGGCGACCGCCGCGGGCTCGACGTGGAGGTCCGGCGGCGGGACGGTCGCGTCCACGCCGTCGGCGGCGGCCGCCCGCCGGTGCTGCGAGCCGCCGTCCAGCAGCGCCGTACCGGCCGCGGAGCCGGCCAGCTGACCCGCCACCGCCGCGACGGCGACGGCGGGCAGCGCGAGCGCCGCCACCTCGACGGCGTGCTGGCCGATGAGCTTCCACTTCCGCTCGCCCATCGACAGCAGCACGCCCAACTCGTCGCGGCGCTCCCGGATCTGCAGCGTCACCAGCAGTCCGAGAATCAGTGCGCCGGCCACCGCGATGACAAGGACGATCAGAGAGGCGAAAGCGCCCACCCGCTGGATGGGACGGACCTGGTCCCGGTAAGCCTTGTCGTTGACGCGGAAGTCGAAGCTCCCGGCGCCCAGCAGCCGGTCGGCCGCGGCGTGCAGCCGCTCGGCCTGGTCCGGGGAGCCGACCCGGTAGGCGGCCTCGGCGGCGGTGACGGCGGCGTCGCCGGACCCGCTGCCCTTGCCGGCGTTGCCGGGCTTGCCGAGCTGCTGCGCGGTGTGCACCGGCACGTACAGCACGTTTCCCGGCAGCCTGTGCGGCGGCGCCCCGCCGGTCGGGTCCTGCGTCGGGTCGGCGAAGATCCCGACGATTCCCACCGGCACGGTGCGGCCGCCGTCGGCGGAGCGTACGCGGATGGTGTCGCCCACCCCGAGGTCGTTCTCCGCGGCCAGCCGCTCCTCGATCATGGCCACGCGCCGGCCGGCGTCGGCCGGCGCGATCCCGCGCCCCGAGGTGATCTCGGTGGAGCCGTACGAGAACGGCGGCAGCAGCCCCGCGTCGCGCACGCCGACCACCGCGAGCGGACCCTTGCCTCCGCCGCGGGCACCGCCCGGTGCGGGCTGCCGGGAGGTCAGCGCGGCGAAGCCGTCCGCCCCGGCCCGTACCGGAAGCCGCGGGTTGTAGCGGTGGACCACGTCCAGCACGCCGAGCCGGTCGGCGTCGGCCGCGCTCATGCCCTTCTTCCGCACGGTCACATCGACGCCGATGTCGCGCTGCGCCGCGGCCTCCTGCCGCTCGGCGGCGGACCGCAGCAGGAACCCGCCGAGCAGCAGCGTGCAGATGACGACGAAGATCCCCAGCAGGACCGCGGTCCTGGATTTCCTGGCGCTCAGGGACATCCCCGCCCGCTTGACGAAGTTCATGCCCCAGACAGAAGCAGCCCGGTGTGTGCACCGGGATAAACGCGTTACGGCGGCATAAGCACTTATGCGGCTGCAATCGCGGCCCTGCTTTCATGGCGGCATGAGAGTTCTGGTCGCCGAGGACCACCGCATCCTGGCCCGCACCGTCGCCACCGGCCTGCGGCGGCAGACCATGGCGGTCGACATCGCCCACGCCGGCGACGAGGCCGAGCGGATGTGCCTGCTCACCGACTACGACGTACTGGTCCTCGACCGCGACCTGCCGGTCATGAGCGGCGACGACGTGTGCCGCCGGCTGCGCGAACTCGTCGACCCGCCGCCGATCCTGATGCTGACGGCCGCCGGCGAGGTCGAGGACAAGGTCTACGGGCTCACCACCCTCGGCGCCGACGACTACCTCGCCAAACCCTTCGACTTCGCCGAGCTGGTCGCCCGCGTACGCACCCTGAGCCGCCGCCCGCCGGGACCGGCACCCGCCGGGCTGGAGTACGCGGGCATCGCCCTGGACCCCGCGCGGCGCACCGTCCGCGTGCACGGCCGCACCGTGGAACTGACCGCCCGGGAGTTCGAGGTCCTGCACCTGCTGCTCCGGGCCCGGGGAGCGCCGGTCGACCACGGCACCCTCGTCCGCACCGTCTGGGACGAGCACCTCGACCCGCGCACCAGCGCGGTACGGGCCACCGTCAGCCGGCTGCGCGGCAAACTCGGCGACCCCGGCCTGATCACCGCCGACACCGGACAGGGCTACCGGCTGTGCGACTGAACGCACGCGGGTGGCTCGCCCGGCTGCCGTTCCGCGCCCGGCTCGCCGCCGCCATCTCCGCCCTCTTCCTGCTCACCGGCGTAGCCCTGCTGACCTTCGTCGTACTCCTCGCCCGGCACGGCACGGCCCAGCGCGTCCAGGGCATGGAGATCACGTACGGCGGGGACGACGGCTACCGGCCGACCGCCGGCGCATCGGCGGCCCCCGTGACCCCGCCGCCGTCGTCGCCGCCCGGGGGGCCCGAGGACACCGCCGCGATCAGGAAGATCGACCAGACCGTGCAGGCCGTACAGGACACCGCCCTGCGCCAGATGGTGCTCTGGTCCGCCGTCGGCCTGCTGGTCCTGGCCCTGCTGGCCGGCCTGCTCGGCTGGTGGCTGGCCGGACGCGCGCTGCGGCCGGTCGCCTCCATGACCGAGGCCGCCCGCCGCATCAGCGAACAGAACCTCCACCAGCGCCTGGCGCTGGCCGGCCCGGACGACGAGCTGCACCGCCTCGCCGACACCTTCGACACCATGCTCGACCGCCTGGAAAGGTCCTTCGAGAGCCAGCGCCGCTTCGTCGCCAACGCCTCCCACGAGCTCAGGACCCCGCTCGCCGTCCAGCGCGCCAGCCTCCAGGTCGGCCTCGCCGACCCCCTCCCCGGACACCTGGAGGAGGTCCGCGAAGACCTGCTGGCCGCCAACCAGGACGCCGAGCAGCTGATCAACGCCCTCCTCCTGCTCGCCCGCAGCGACCGCGGCCTGGACGAGACGGCGGACGTGGACCTCACGGCCCTCGCCAGAACCGCAGCCTCCGAACTCGCCGCATCCGCACGGGAGGGACGCGTGGACCTCAGCCTCCCCGCCGCGGACGCCCTGACGGTCCGGGGAGACCGCATCCTGCTGCGCCATCTCCTGACCAACATCATCCGCAACGCCATCCAGTACAACCACCCGGGCGGCAGCGTCCGGGTGGCGGTCGAGCGGCAGACCCTCACCGTGACGAACACCGGCCCGCCCGTGCCCGCGGACACGATCCCGGCCCTCTTCGAACCCTTCCGCCGCCTGTCCGCCGACCGCACCGCCACCACGGGGCACGGCCTCGGCCTGCCCATCGCGGCCTCCATCGCCGAGGCCCACCATGCCGAACTGACCGCAAGGCCCGGTGTCCAGGGCGGTCTGACCGTAGCGCTGCGATTCCTTCCTTCCTGCTGATGCGGACGGCCGGCGGCGTACCGGACACGGCGCCGGGACCGGTGCGGGCTTCCGCCGGACGGAGACCAGCTCAGGGCTCATGCTCGTGTTCGAGGGGAACGTGATCGGCAGCCACACGTACTGCGAGTCGTTGACCGGCCCGCCCCACGCGCCGGAGACGCTCGACGCGGTGGCGTACTGGGCCTGGTTGGGGTTACAGCCGGTCGCGCCCGAGGTGAGCAGGAAGTAGGTGTTGCCCCGCTTGAACATGGCCGGCTCGGCGACCCCCAGCTCGGCTGCCGACGACTGGGTCAGCACGTTGTTGCGGAACTCCCAGTTGCTCAGGTCGGTGGAGCGGTAGACCGAGACCGCGCGGAACGTGTCGTCGGGGTTGCGGTTCTCGCCGAACCAGTAGTAGTCCGCCGACCTTCAGCACGCCGCCGCCGTGCGCGTGCACGCCCGCGCCGGAGGTGTCGGTGAACTGCGTGCCGTTGGTGACGGCGACCGGTTCCGCCTGCGCGGGAGCGGCGGTCACCAGGGCCACCACGGCCAGGGCGAGCGCCGCCCCGAGGGCCGGCAACCGTCTGGTGATTCTCTTGTCGCGCCCCTTCCGACGAAGGCTTTCCTTGGTGTGTTATGCGTTCGGCCCCACGGCTATGTAGTCGACGTTGGGCAGGCCGGTTGCCGTGGTCGGGTCCAACCGGATGGTGTTGCCGCCGGCGTTCAGCGGGACGGTCAGGGAGGTGGTCGACCAGGTCGTCCATGAGCCGGTGGATTCGAACGAGACGGTGTCGACCGTGGTCCCGTTGACGATCACGTTCGCCGGCCGCGCGCCGGCGCCGTTGGCGAACCGGACGTCCAGCGTGGCCGTACCACCCTCGGCCGCGGGCACCGTGAACTGCGCTGCCGAACCGACCGCGTTGTCTCCGTTGCAGAACCCCGTGCCGGAGTAGCCGGCGTGGTTCGAGTCGATGCTGCCCTCGCAGGTCGCCGGAGCGGTCTCGGCCTCGAAACGGTCCGGTTCGGGCTCGGGCGCGGTCTCAAGGTCCAGATAGTCCACGTTCGGCAGCCCCGCGGCCGTGGTCGGGTCGATCCGGATGGTGTGGCCGCCCTCGTTGAGCGATACCGGAACGGACACGGTCGACCAGGTCGACCACGAGCCGGTGGGCTCGAACGAGAGGGTGTCGACCGTGGTCTCGTTGACGATCACGTTCGCCGGACGTGCACTCGTGCTGCCGTTGGCGAACCGGATACCCACGGCCGTCGTGGTGTCGTCCTCCGGGCTCACCGTGAACTCCGCGTAGGCACCCACAGCCTGGTCGCCGTTGCAGAACCCGGTGCCGGAGTAACCGGCGTGATTCGACTCGATCGCGCCCTGGCACACCCCCGCCGCGGACTCCACCTCATAGCGCCCCTCCGGCCCGGGCGGCGGGCCGTCCTCGCCCCAGCCGTGCCTGATACGGTCGGCGCCCGAGGAGTTGCGGATGCTCACGCTCAGGTCGGTGCCGCTGCCGTGGAGCGCGAACATGGAGTACCAGTCGTGGTTCTGTCCGGAGGTGATCTTGCCGCCGAGAGCGGGCCAGTAGACCGAGCCCATGTTGAGTGCCCGCAGGGAATCGGTGTCCGCCCGGATGTACCGGACGAAGTTGTCGGAGCTGTTCGCGTCGTGGTAGTTCAGGCCGGTGTCCATCGGAGCGCCGAACTCGGTCAGGATCGAGCGCGAAGCGCAGTTGCCCAGTCGCTGCCGGAAGCTCTCAACCCAGCCGTCGTAGTCCTTCTCGCCGTAGAAGAAGGCGTAGTGGTGATAGGACAGAAGCGTCCCGTCGAGACGGCTGTCGGCACAGACCGGCCTGACGTCCTGGCTGTAGCCGGTGCCGCCCACCAGGATCCGGCCCCTCGGGATCGACGGGTGGGCGTTGATCCACGAGGCGGCGAGGTCGATCCACTGGGCGGCGCTGTAGCCGTGGGGTTCGTTCATCGGCTCGAAGTGGACCAGGCTGTTGGAGCCGTACTGGTCGGTGATGGTGTTCCACATCGAGTCGAAGGCGGCCATGTCGGTGATCCGGCCGCCCGAGGCGGCTCCGTCCTCCCAGTAGGCGAGGATGACCTTGAAGCCGTTGGCGGTGGCGGCGTCGATTGTGCCGCGGTAGGCGTTCCACCACGACGAACCGACGGTGTGGGTGTTGACCGGCAGCCGGACGGTGTTGACGCCGAGTTCGCTCTCGAACCCGTCGTAGACGGCGTCCGCCTTGGCCCGGACGGTGGCGTAGCTGTCCGACTGGTTCAGCCCGTCGAGGACGAGCGGACCTCTGACGAAGTTGTCGCCCAGCACGGCCCAGTTCACGCCCCTGAACTGGGCTGTGTCCGCCCTGGCAGGCGAGCTGCCGGCAAGTGCGACCACCGGCAGGAGAACCAACGTGCTGAGAACGCTGACCAGGATGCGGCTCAGGGAACGGGTGTGAGGTACTGCGCGATTGCGGGTACATGTCAATGGCATCTGCTTGACCATCTCGTGAGTCTTGTGCTGATGAGGGGCTTCGTCGCCGTTCGCTTTGTCAGCGCAGGCAGCCGACAGCGACAGGTGGTGTTCGCGGACTCACCGGAGGACCGGGTCCGCCGCCCGGTGGCGGGTAGCGCACCGGCCGGCTCCGCCGCACGTCAGACGCTCTGGCGGGTGAAGCGTTGGTTGGCGCTGCCGTCGTA
>NZ_BAAAPF010000137.1:0-17623 GCF_039531005.1 Streptomyces synnematoformans | reverse complement strand
GGCGGCGGTGGACCGGCCGGAGGCCGGCAGCTCCCAGCGGTACGTGGCCTGCGCCTGCCGCTCCTCCGGCAGCGCCACCTCCAGCCGCACCCGCGTCTGCGCCTCGGCGTCGGCGCCGAGCAGCTGCGGCGCGAGGGCCCGGAGCACCTGCTCCTCCGCCTCCTCGAACGGCCCGCCGGCATACGACTGGTCGAGCGCGACGTGCTCCCACTCCCCCTTGCCGTAGCCGCGCCGCACGGTCCAGTTGTAGCGGGGCACGGCCGGCGCGGCGGGGTCGCGGAACGGCAGTTCGTCGAACGTGACGAGGACGCTGACGGGAGCGCGCCGCACGGCGCGGATCTCCCGCCGCTGGCGCGGCGTCAGCTCACCCGCGCGCTCCGCGACCCACGCTTCGAGGGAGTCGACGGCGTCGCGGGCGGCGACGGCCTGCGCGGCGTCGGCGCCCGCGCCGGAGCCGGTCTCGGCGGCGGCCTCGCGGGCCACCAGCTTGAGGTACAGCAGCATGTCGCGCAGCGCGCGCTCCGGCGCGCACTGCCGGTGCAGCAGGCCGTGGCCGTCGCGCCAGTCGCGCAGCCACCGGTCGCCCAGCGGGCGGCCCTGGATGTCGAGCACGTGGTGCACCAGCCGTTCGACGACCTCGGGGTCGCGCGGCGCGGGCAGATCGGCGAGCCGCTTGAGCGCGCTGAGGCGGTCGAGCGCGCCCCAGGCGCCGAAGCGCTGCGGGCCGAGCGCGCGCTGCAGGTCGGTCCACGAGGTGCGTTCGTCGTCGATGCCGTGGTGGCGGCGCCAGTGCCAGGCGTCGTGCAGCCGCATCAGCTCGCGGTACGGCTCGGGGCCGAGCCCCGGCGCCCCCGGGAGCAGGTGGTCGGGCGAGAGCGCGTGCAGCTCGGCGAGGGAGACGGCGGTGCCGCCCCCGGTGCCGGTGCGGTAGCGGGCCTTGACGACGCCGACGACCTCGCCGCGGCCGAGGTGCAGCACGGGCCCGCCGGAGGCCCCCCGGCGGATGGGGGTGGGGGTGCCGAGCAGGATCTGCTGCCCGTTGCGCCCGGCGAACTCGGCGCTCAGCAGCGCCGCGTCGCCCCCGGCCAGGGGGCGCCCGGGGGCGCTGAGGAGGACGGCCTCGTCGAGGAAGTCGTCGTAGCGGTCGCCGAGCCAGACGGGTTCGCTGCCGGCCGGCGGGCTGACGGCGGGCGGGCCGATGATTGGCGGGCCGGCGAGGGGCGGGCCGACAACGGACGACCCGGCGACGGACGAGCCGACGGCAGACGAGCCGACGACGGGGCCGTGCTCGCCCCCGAACCGGCCCGCGAACGGCGCCTCGCCCCCCGGCACCTGACCCGGCAGGTCGCCCGGCATGCCACCCGGCATGTCGCCCGCTCCCGCCGCGTCGCCGTGCGCGGGCAGCAGGCGTACCAGGGCCAGATCCGGCCCCACGTTCATCACCGCTTCGGCGAACGCCTCGTCCCTTATCTCCGGGTCGCGCCCCATCCGCGCCGCCGTGCTGTCCGGCGACGGCATGCTGTACTCCACCCGCCCCGGCACCGTACGCCCGCCCACGACCACGCCGACCAGCTCGCCCGGCGCCGTACCGCGCCGCCAGCCGTCGGGGTGGACGAAGACGTGCGCGCAGGTCAGCACCCACTCCGGCGCGACGAGGAACCCGCTGCCCCACAGCGAGCGGTCCCTGGCACCGGGTGCCGCCCGGATCTCGACCGTCGCCGCCGCGGCCAGATCACACAGCCGGCGCCGCGCGTACTCGCCGGACTCGCTGCTCTCGATCGGAACCCTCATACCGGTGCGGACGCCGTCGAGGAAGCGCCGGATGCACCAGATGCAGCCGAATCGGGCGCGGCGGGGGACTCCGCGCCGGGCGCACCGGGCGGGCCGGGCGGTTCGGCTGAGCGCGCGCCGGGCTGCCAGGTGAGCGTGACGGACAGCTGCGCGGCCGTCTGCGCGTCGGCCAGCAGTGCGACCGCCTTCCCGGCCCCCGCCGAGATCTCGACCCCGAACGTCACGCTCACCTCGTGCGGCGCGGTGGCCGCGGTCGCCGCCCGTACGGAGGCGGCCACCCCGCCGACGAGCGGCCCGAGCCCGGCGAGCCGGGAGGTCAGCCGGCCCCAGTCGGCGACGTCCTCCAGCTCGTCGTCGTCCGCCGCCGAAGCGCCGTACGGGCCGGTGTCCCGTACGTCATCCGGCTCGTCGCCCGGTACGGCCTCCGGCCCGTCGTCCCGTACGGCGTCGAGGCCGGCGTCCTCCTGGGCACCCCCGGGCGCCGGAACCCCCGGCAGGGCCCGCGTCCCCCGCGCGACGCGCTCGTCGAGCGGTGTCGCCCGGACCCACACCTCGGTGCCGTCCGGCAGCGTCACGCGCTGCGGCAGGCTGCTGCTCATCCGATTCCCCCGACTACGCTGGGTGTCCAATGCACTGACATTAGTCCGCCGCCGGCCACCCCGCGACCACACCTCTCCCGCAACCCGGCCCCCGCTGGTCAGCCTCGGTCGTGAGCCATACTGAACCGGTCACTCCCCCCTTTCCGGAGCATCCACCATGTATTTCACCGACCGCGGCATCGAGGAGCTGGAGAAGCGGCGCGGCGAGGAGGAGGTCACCTTCGAGTGGCTTGCCGAGCAGCTGCGCACGTTCGTCGACCTGAACCCGGAGTTCGAGGTTCCGGTCGAGCGCCTGGCCACCTGGCTCGCCCGCCTCGACGACGAGGACGACGAGTAGTCCGCGCTTGACTTCCGCGCGCCGCGATATATCGTGTCTTGCAGACACGCGATATGTTGCGTTGGCAGGTTCAGGTTCAGGCAGGGAGGCCGTGGATGTCGGTGCAACTGGTGGCCGATCCCCAGACCCTCGCTTTCGAGGAGCCGGTCACGGCCCTGAAGGTGCGGATCGTCAACGGGGCCGTGCACGTCGTGGGGACGCATGATCCGGCGGGTGCGGCGCGTCTGGAGGTCAGCGAGATCGAGGGCCCGCCGCTGCGCGTCTCCCTGGAGGACGGTGAGCTGACCGTCGCGTACGAGGACCTGCCCTGGCGCGGCTTCCTGAAGTGGCTCGACCGCAAGGGCTGGCGCCGCCGCGTTGTCGTCTCCCTCGCCGTGCCCGCCGCCGCCCGCGTCGAGGTCGGCGTCGTCGGCGCCGACGCCGTCGTCTCCGGCATCGCCGGCCGTACGGACGTACGCGGAGTCAGCGGCGGCGCCACGCTCGTCGGCCTCTCCGGCCCGGTCCGCGCGGACACCGTCTCGGGGGAGCTGGAGGCCCAGGCGGTGGAGGGTGACCTGCGCTACAACTCCGTCTCCGGCCCTCTCACCCTCATCGACGGCGCCGGCGGCAGCGTCCAGGCCGACACCGTCAGCGGCGACATGGTCATCGACCTCTCCCCCGCGGCCCGCGCCGCGGACGTCCGCGTCAACACGGTGTCCGGCGAGATCGCCCTGCGGCTGCCCGAGGGCCCGGACGTCGAGGTGCACGCGAGCACGACGAGCGGCGCGGTCTCCAACGCGTTCGAGGCGCTGAACGTCGGCGGCCAGTGGGGCGCGAAGTCCGTCGACGGCCGCCTGGGCACGGGCAAGGGCACGCTGCGCGCGACCACGGTCTCCGGCTCCCTGGCCCTGCTCCGCCGCCCCCCGGGCGTGGACGAGGACCCGGAAGACCAGGAACCGGGGGACGCGCCGCCGGGCGGCGCGACCGGCCCGCGCGACGCGACCGGACCGGCAGACAGGAAGGTGCTCTGACATGCCCCCCGTCTTCGCCCACGGCCGCCTCCGGCTCTACCTGCTGAAGCTGCTCGACGAGGCCCCCCGCCACGGCTACGAGGTGATCCGCCTCCTCGAAGAGCGCTTCCAGGGCCTGTACGCGCCCTCCGCCGGCACCGTCTACCCGCGGCTCGCCAAGCTGGAGACCGAGGGCCTGGTCACGCACGCCTCCGAGGGCGGCCGCAAGGTCTACGCGATCACCGAGGCCGGCCGCGCGGAACTGGCCGCCCGCCATGCGGAGCTGGCCGAACTGGAGCTGGAGATCCGCGAGTCCGTCGCCGAGCTGGCCGCCGAGATACAGGCCGACGTGAGCGGCACCGCCAGCGACCTGCGCCGCGAGATGCGGCAGGCCGCCAGGGAGGCCCGCACCTCGGGCGGCTCCCGCGGCGGGCGGGGCGGGGCGGGCGCCGGTGCCGGTACCGGCACCGGGGACAAGGAGTCGTGGCGGCAGGCGAAGGAGGAGTTCAAGCGGGCGAAGCAGGAGTTCAAGGAGCAGGCGAGGCGCGCGAAGGACGAGACGCGGCGGGCCCGGCAGGACGCGGAGCAGGCGCGCAGGTACGCGCGGGAGACGCAGGAGCGGGTGCGCAGCGAGGCGGAGCGGATTGCACGGCAGGTGCAGGAGCAGGTGCAGGCGAAGGTCCGTACGGGCGACTGGCAGAGCGGCTTGATGGACGGGCTGGCGGAGCTGACGCGAGAGCTGGGGAACCTGGGCGGCTTCGGGGGCCGCGGTACGGGCCCGGCGCCGGCCCCGGACACGCCGGCCGACAAGGTGGCCGACGCGGCGGCCCCGACACCCCCCGCGGGGGCGCCGACCGGCACGCCCGGCGGAAACACCGCGATGGGCGGCGTCTCCACGCCCTGGCCGCCGTTCGTCAAGCCCGACCCGGCCGACACCCCGGAGTGGGCCGAGGACGACACCCCGGAGGACGCCGCCCCCGCCGAGCTGGCCCGCGAACTGGAGCGCCTGCTCGACCGGTTCCGCGACGACGTCCGCGACGCCGCCCGCGACAACGGCGTCACCCCGGACCAGCTCCGCGAGGCCCGCCGCCACCTCTCCACCGCGGCGGCCCACCTCGCCGCGCTGCTGCGCGGGGGCGGCACGTCCGGCTGAACTCCGGGCCGGCGCCGACATCTTGAAATGTACGCGGTGAGTGTGCGAGAAAGGTCTGGACCTTTGCTCGCACGATGAGAGGCGTCCCAGTGAGGCCCACCCCCACGCTCGCCGCGCTGAGCACCGCCGCCGCCTGCCTCCTCGCCCTGACCGCGACCTCCTGCAGCTCGGACAGCGGTGCCGCCGAACCGCCCGACACGCCCACCGTGCCGACCGGAGTCACCGTCTACACCAGCAGTTCCACGTCCGTGCACGTGATGTGGAACAAGGCGGCCGAGTCGGAGAAGGTGCGGCGGTACGAGGTGTACCGCAACGGCACCAGGGTCCAGAACGTACCGGCGGCGAAGCACATGATCGACGTCACCGGCCTCAAGCCGTCGTCCGAGTACACCTTCTCCGTACGGGCCCGGGACGCCGACGGCCGACTCTCCGGTCCGGGCAGGGCCGCTCCGGTCACCACCCCGTCCGCGGAGGCCGACGACGGCGAGCCGCCCACCCGGCCGGGCGGCCTCAAGGCGCGCGCGGACGGCCCCCGTTCGGCCACCCTCACCTGGACGAAGGCCGAGGACAACAACGGAGTCACGGCCTACGACATCTACCAGGAAGGGACCAAGATCCACAGCGCTGGCGGCACGGAGACCACCGCCTCCGTCACCACCCTCCGCCCCGACACCCGCTACACCTTCACCGTCAAGGCCCGCGACGCCGCCGACAACTCCGGCCCGGAGAGCCCGCCGGCCACCGTCACGACGGAGCCGGAACCCGAGGGCAGGGCGCGCGCGGAGGTGCCGACGGACCTCCAGGCGACCGCCCGCAAGCAGGCCGGCGCCTGGAGCCTCGACCTGGTGTGGAACGCCCCGAAGGCGGGCGGCGACATCACGGAGTACGAGGTGTACGTGGACGGCAAGTTCGGCTCGAAGCTGGTGCTGGGCGAGTCGGCGCCGAAGGAGACGGGCCGGATCAACCTGCCGCTGGAGAAGAAGGGCACGGGGGCGGGCACGTACGCGGTGAAGGTGCGGGCGAAGCTCCCGGACGGGAAGTGGGGCCCGTTCACGAAGGAAGTCGAGGTCACGGCGGGCGGATAGAGGGTGTCTAAGAAGCGCCGCTCAGGGCAGGTGAGCTGGTAGTCCCTGCGCTGCGAAGGCTAGGTTTGCAGCGCCTAGGCCAAGGCCGATGCCCCACCACGCGTGGTGCCGATGTTCGCGGTGGCGCCCCGCCGTTGGGTGATCGAGCGGAGTCTCGCCTGGCTGGGCCGCTACCGGCGACTCTCGAAGGACTACGAATACCTGGCCGCAAGCCAGGAGAACGCGAAATGAGACGCCCACCCCGTTCTGCAATCCGGAGACCGGTGGACCCTGTCCTACAACGTCAACACCTTCGATAATCGATGGTCCGACGAAGGCTCACACTTCAAGGACCCAAGCATCTACAAACCCCGCTTCGTGTCGTTCCGCCTCGTCCCCGGCGCCGGCACGAGAGCCAGCAAGGAGTTCAAGCTAGTCGATCTGCCTGACTAGACCGGTGGGGTGCACCACCATGGCTGGTGGTGCACCCCATCAGCCCTGCCAACGTGAGACGAGCAGGAGGTCACAGTGACGTTACCGCCGATCAGCCACTCTTGGTGGCGCATCGAACACTGGGTGCGCAGCCACGAAGAAGACATGCAGGAAGCGCCTCCACCCGCAACCAGCCAGGACATCACTCAGGCCGAACAACTCCTCGGACTGTCCTTGCCAGCCGAGATCCGAGAGCTACTCACCTGCCACAACGGCAGCGGACCATTCTTGCTCCCCCCGGGCTTTCACATCCTCAGCACGAGCGAGATTGCGGAGCAATGGAAGCTGAATACGACCGCCTCCGCACAGGACCCGTACTCCCCGTTCCTACCCACCTACGCTCCCTTTGCTGCCGACGGCAGCGGAACCGTGCTCTACCTGGACACCGGCAGTCCACAAGATCCACGCATTCATGAGCGTGACAGGGAAGGCGAAGCACCAAGCATCACGCCACACCCTATGTGGAATTCGATCACTTCCCTCATGTACCACACAGCTGAGGCGCTGGAGTCCGGCGATGTCCTAGACCGTTACCTGCGACCAGTGGATACTGATTTTATGGAGTGGCGGTTCGCTGACGATGAGGCCGTCGAGGAAGCCCCTAGGCGTCTCGGCAAGTTCGGCCGTCTCATCGAGGATTGAGGAGCTGGCCTCATACAGTGAGGCTGCGAAGCAGACGAGGGAATGCGTCCCAAGGAAGCGAAGGAAGAGTTGTGCCAATACTCTATTCGGCTGCGCGTATCGGGGGGAATGTACCCGATCACCTGATTCATGCCCTACCCCTCAGCGGTGAATGGGGCGGCGCCTGGAAGGCCGCGTGCGGAAAGCGAGGGCGGTTGCTGAGTTACGACCCCGTCACCTGCCCTGAATGTCTCCGATGGATCACTGAGCACCAAGCGGTTCCGGAACACCCACCGCAGCGTTGAGACCTTTTCCAACCTCAGTTTTAGCAGGTCAGGTGCAGGGTGAGGACGGCTTGGGCGAGGCTGGTGATGCGGGTGGTGGAGCATCGCAGCTTGCCTAGGAGCCACCAGATCTTGAGGGTGGCCATTGCCTGTTCAACGAGTGCGCGGATCTTCGCGTGCGTCTTGGCTCACTCCTCGATCCCGCCGACCGCGTCAATGTCCTTGGCGCTCAGCCCAGTCAGCATCATCACGTCGGCCTTCAGCGACCCGTCCAGCACTGATCGCCTCGACCATGCCCAAGCGGAGGTCTTCACGCCGCTGCTCCAGGTAGGCCCGCACCGCTTCGCCGACCAGATCCTTCTTTGTCATGCCCAGGAAATGGGCCCCCTGGCTGATCAGCTTGTCCGTGTCCGGGTCCACCTTGAAGCGGTGACTGCCTGGACGGGTGCGCCGCTGTCGTCATGACCACCACCTCCCTGCTACCCAAGTACCTCATGACCTCAAATCCGGCGGCTCTACAATGTGAGGCTCCCCGGGTCAGGTGGCGGTGCGGCGGACGAGCAGGACGTGGTCGGTGACCTCGGCGGTGCGCCCGCCCGGTCCGGTCGCGATCCGGCGGGGCGCGTCAGCCCGTTCGACCGTCCAGGTCGCCGGGTCCAGGCCGATGTCCGCGGCGACCTCCTGCGGGGTCGGGTACCGGACGTCGGGATCCTGGTTCCACGACCACGGCGCGGTCGAGCCGTGGTCGACGACCAGCAGCCGCCCGCCCGGGCGCAGCGCGTGCGCCGCCGCGCGCAGGACGGCCGCCCTGTCCATGTCGAAGGGGGTGTGCAGGTAGTGGGCGCAGACCACGTCGAACGTGCCCCGCGGGAAGGTCCCGCGCAGGTCGTGCCGCTCGGCGACGACTCGGTCGCCCAGGCCGTGTGAGCGGGCGAGGCCGGCGAGCCGCTCGACCGCCACGGCCGAGATGTCGACGGCGGTGACGTGCCACCCCCCGCGGGCGAGCCACAGTGCGTCGCCGCCAGCGCCGCATCCGAGGTCCAACGCGTCGCCGGGCGGCAGGTCCGCGAGCGTCTCGGTGAGTCGTGCGTTCGGCCGCGGGTCGGTGGCCGCCGGTCGGGCGGCGTAGACGTCGTCCCAGAACGTGCTCATGTCGGTGCTGCTCATCAAGGCTCCTTCACTCGGTTCACCGGGTTCACCGGGTTCACCGGGTTCACCCGGTTCACGCGGACGCGCTCAGTCTTGCCACTCCCGTCACGATCCGGCACGGATTCTTGCGGTTCTGGCAAGATGGGCTCGTGGACGGCGAAACGGAAGACGTGCTCGACGCGGTGGGGCAGCGCCTGCGTGCGCTGCGCCGCGACCGGGGGATCACCCTCGCCGACCTCGCGGCGACGACCGGGGTGTCGCAAAGCACGCTGTCCCGGCTGGAAAGCGGGCAGCGCAGGGCGACTCTGGAGTTGCTGCTGCCGCTGGCCCGTACCTACGACGTTCCGCTGGACGACCTCGTCGGTGCCCCGCGCACGGGCGACCCCCGGATCCACCTGAAGCCGATCCGGCGGTTTGGGATGATCTTCGTTCCGCTGTCCCGGCGGCCGGGCGGCACCCAGTCGTTCAAGATGATCATCCCCGCCCGGCCGGAACCGCTCGAACCGACCCCGCAGACCCACGAAGGCTTCGAATGGCTGTACGTACTCAACGGTCGCCTGCGGCTGGTGCTCGGCGAGCGTGACCTGACCTTGACGGCCGGTGAGGCAGCCGAGTTCGACACGTCCTTGCCGCACTGGCTGGGCAGTGCGGACGGCGGCGCGGTCGAGCTGCTCATCCTCTTCGACGTGCAAGGGGCCCGCGCGCACATGCGTGCGAGCCCTTCCGGCCGTTCCACCGCCTGAGCGTCGTCACGCACCTGTGGAGTTCGCTTCGAGCTGATCATCCGAGTGGTTACCCGGGCAGTCAGGGCCCACAGCGCGCCCTGATGCCCTCGCTGCCCGTGGCAGCGAGGGCATCAGTCGTCAGGCGGCGCGGGCTGTGGGTAACTGCGCGACCCACGTCGTGACCTCGGTCAGGTGCTCGGGCTGCAGCCCGAGGTGTGGGTCGGGCTGAACGAGGAGGGTCGGCGTTCCCTTGGCGATGCGCTCCGCCGCCCAGGCGTGGTCGAGGCCGGTGAAGTCGTCGTCGATCCAGACGGCGGGGGCGTGTGCCAGCCAGGCATCGACGTGGTCGCGTTTCCACAGGTAGCCATTGGGGTGGCTGGTGGTGATGTGGGGACGCGGCAGGTCAAGGTACGGCAGAGGCGGGAGGCCGAGGAGCGGTCCGATCAGGGTGGCGGCGTCCTGCCGCCAGCTGGTGCACCAGACCGGCGTGACGAGACCCGCACTGATCACGTCCATGAGCATGGGGCCGTGGGCGGGGTCAAGCCAGACGGTGACCGGGTTGTCGGCACTCCGATCGGTGGGGACGACGTCGTGGCGGGCGTGGGCGGCCGGGGTCGAGCCGTCCGCGTCGGGGAAGGGGATGAGGACACCGTCGATGTCGAGGAGCAGGTAGGGCGGGCGCATCGGTTCCTCCAAGGGCAAGTCGGGGCGAATGGCTGGTCAAAGCTTGTGGGCGCGGATCAGCAGGGTGGTGGGCCAGTGGCCCATGCGGGGGTCGTGGAACTCGTGGGCCGAGGTGAGCCGGAAACCCGCCAGGCTGAGGTGTCTCTCCCAGCGGTCGGTGTCGAATTCCCAGCGAGCAATGGGGAGCCGGGTGCGATCGGGGAGGGTGACGTGGTCGCGGCGGGGACGGTCGTCACCGGAGGGGCGGCGTCCGCCCCGCTGCGGGTGAGGGACGGAGAAGGCGAGCACTCTGCCGGGCGTGAGGCGCTGGGCAATGGCCGGCAGCAGGAGCTCAGGGGCGACGAGACCGACGGCGCCGAAGACGGAGTAGATCGCGTCGAAGTGCTCGTCGGAGGCGTGCAGGTAGTGCAGGGCGTGCCCGGCAGCGAAGGTGAGGTTGTTCAGCCGTCCGTAGTGAGAGCGGGCGCGGCGGACCTGGAGGCCGACCAGGTCGACGCCGGTGACACGGGCGCTATGGCGGGTGGCGAGGTGGGCGGCGATGTGGCCGGGGCCGCAGCCGAGTTCCAGGAGTCGCTTGCCGCGCAGGTCGGGGCCGAGGACGTCGGCCCCGGGCCCTTGGCCGGGTCTCGTGGTCCACTCCATCCGGGCGGGTACGGAGAGGGGTTCGGCGAGTCCGGTGGCGGTGCGTTGGAGGGCGTGGGCGTGCCATGGGGATGCCTGGGCGAGCACGTCAGATCTCCAGGAGGTGGAGGACGTCGGTGAGGTGGCGGCGGACGGCCTTGATGTAGGCGGGGTCGGTGGCCGGGTCGTTGATCCAGCGGATGGACTGCTCCATGAACCACTCGACGGCCCACATGCGGTGCCAGCCCAGGGCCCAGTTCTCCGCGGTGAGCCCGCCACGCGGGGCCAGGGCGTCGGGGGTGCCGCCGGCGGTGACGTACTGCTCCAGGAAGACGCGCAGGCGCACGGGGTGCGGGGGCTCGATGGTGCCGTGCCAGCTGGCGAGGTCGAGCAGGCCGGGGCCGGTGAAGGCGCGGGCGAAGTCGAGCAGCCGCCAGCCGCGCTCCCCGATGTGGAGGCTGGTGGGGTGGAACTCGGAGTGCACCCAGCCGAACGGCGCCAGCGTCGCTCCAGCCGAGCGGGCCTCGGCGGCCTGGGCGATACGGTCGAGCGCGTCCTCGACATCATCGGCCTCCTGCCACCGCTCAGCCTTGCGCAGCCGTTCGAGATGCTCCAGCGCCCGGGCGGGGAGCGTGCGCAGCCGCTCCTGGTCGAGTACGGGCAAGGGTGGAGCCGTCCGGGTGCCGTGCAGGACCACGGCTGCAGCGACGCCGTCGAGGTCGTCGGCCTCGCGGACGGAGGGTCCGAGGTCCTCCATGAGCATGCCGAGCCAGCCGTCCAGGACGCCGGAGGCGTGCACCTGGGGGACGGGTACGCCGAGGGTGTGGGCCAGGCGTAGAGCCTGGTCCTCGTTGTCGAAGGGCTTCTTGGCGTACTTGAAGATGGCCGTGGTGCCGTCGGGGAAGGTCACGCGCTCGACGCCGGACATGGACCACACGCGTACCTCCTCCCGTACGGCGGTGGTCTGGCCGGTCGCGGTGAGCAGGTTGTCGAGGAGCTCGGCGCTGGGGTTCGTGGTCACGTGAGGGCTCCGGGGAGGGGTGATGGCGTCCGGGGCAGGCGAGAGGTGCCGGACCGCCCCGGAGCCTGATCGGGTGGTGGTTACGCGGCGGGGTTCCCGCGGTGGGCGTAGACCTGCTCGATCCAGCCCGCCTTGAACGCGGCGAGGTCGTCGCGGAAGTTCGCCATCGAGGCACCGTAGGGCGTGACCACGCCGCCGGACTGGTCCGGCACGGACTGGCAGCCGTGCACGAGCCGGCCGCCGAGCGCGGCGTGGGCCTTGATGGACTCGATCCGGCGGTGCTCGTTGAACCAGCCGCCGTGGTAGACCTCGTCGAGCATCCCGCCCGTCTCGTCGTCCAGGTCGAAGACGACGGAGGTGGCGGCGGGGAAGAACCAGCACGGGCCGACGTTGGAGATGTGCCCGTCGAGCTCGACCTTGTTGAGTGCCATGAGCGTGGCGGCCTCGCGGAGCATCCGCAGGTGGTCGGCGGTGATCTGCGGGAGGCCGAGGCCGGCCAGGTGCTCGTCGCGGAAGAGGTACGCGTACACCTCGTACGCGGTGGCCAGGACGCAGGCCGCGTCGGAGGTGGACTCACCGTGGTGCTTGATGAAGTCGAGCGCGAGCTGCTCGACCGCGCTCTCGGTCGTCTCGTCCACCTCCATGA
The DNA here is from genome assembly GCF_039531005.1 of Streptomyces synnematoformans. NCBI lineage: Bacteria > Bacillati > Actinomycetota > Actinomycetes > Kitasatosporales > Streptomycetaceae > Streptomyces > Streptomyces synnematoformans. Next base: position 5,447 of record NZ_BAAAPF010000137.1, on the reverse strand, counting down.
GCTGGGACTTGACCAGCTCCCAGTCGGCGACGAGCCAGGTGTTCGACTCGAAGCGGAAGAAGTACTCGGCCGGGTCGATCGTGATGCGCCGGCCGTCGACCCGGATGCCGGGCAGGCGGCTCCAGCGCGGGTTGAACGCTTCGGGCAGCTCGACCGTGATGGCCGTGGTGTCGATGGTGGTCACCGTGTCTCCGTCTCTGATCTGCCGGGCTCGGGCACAGGAATGCCCGAGCCCGGTGTGGGCGTACGGAACTTCGGGGTGCCGCCCGGACCAAGGGGGAGCCTGGATCACGGTTGCGCCGTTCCGGGCGGCTGCCGATAAGTGAACCGGTGGTCACGCTGAGTGGGTACGGTGGGAGGCAGTTGAAGCGGTATACGCGGTTTACAGCTCCAGGGCGGAGGCGATCGTGGCGGCGCAGAGAGACCCCGACTCCCGTCTGCGCGACGGCATCGACGCGGCCGGCTGCACCTACGAGGCCCTCGCCAGAGACGTGCGGCGCATTGCCGCCGAGAACGGCGAAATGCTCCAGACCAACAAGTCGGCCATCTCGCACTGGGTGAACGGCACTCGTGCCCCGTCGGGCCGGGTAGGTCAGTACCTGGCCGAGGCGCTGTCCCGCCGAGCGGGGCGCACGGTCACCCAGACCGAGATCGGCCTCCAGTCCGGTGACGACGAAGCGCCGGCGGAATCCGACCCCGTCCTCGCTGCCACCGACCTGGGCCGTGCCGACGTCGAGCGCCGCCGCTTCCTCGCCATCGCGGCCTTCACCACGGCTGGCGTTGCCATGCCACTCGGATACGACCACGAAGCCACCGCCCGCATGCTCCGCGCCCGCACGGGCACGTCCGTGGTCGGGGCGGAGGACGTGGACGTCGTACGCCAGATCACCGCGGCCTTCAGCGCCGCCGACGAGCGCCTCGGCGGCGGGCACGGCCTGACCACCGTCACCGCGTACCTCGCCGACACAGCCGCCCCCATGCTGCGCGGACGCTTCCCCAGCGAAGCCTTACGCCGGGCCGCCTTCGGCGCCGTCGCCGAACTCGCCTACCTCGCAGGCTGGAAGCACCACGACCTCGGCCAGGAAGGCGCTGCCCAGCGCTATTACCAGGTCGGCTACAAGCTCGCCTGCGAAGCCGACCCCCACGGCCACGCAGCCTGGATGATGCGCGCCCTCGCCCACCAGGCCCTGAGCCTCAAACAGCCCCACCACTGCGTCGACCTCGTCGAAGGCGCCCTCCGCACAGGTCTCGGCCACGTCGACGGCCAGACCGAAGCCCTCCTCCACATCACCCATGCCCGCGCCTACGCGGCCACCACCGAGCACCCGTCAGCCGCACGCGCCCTGCTCGCCGCCGAAGACGCCCTCCTACGAGACGACAGCCCTCAGCCCAGCTACTCCCGCGTCAGCGGCCCCGCCGCCGGCACCGTGGCCAGCCACACCGCCCGCACCCTGACCGACCTCGCCGACCACATCGGCACCGAACAGCAGCATCGAGACGCCCTGACCCGCTGGGACCCGGAGAAGTACAAGCGCGTCCACGCCCTCACGCACGCCGACCTCGGCGACAGCCTCGCCGCCCAGGCCCGCGCCGATGAGGCCGTCGCCGCCTGGACCCAGGCCCTGGTCCTCATGGAGGGCATGACCTCCGACCGCACCCGCAAGGCGATCACCTCAATCCGCTCCACGCTCGCGGTCTACCAGCGCCGCCGCGTTCCCGGTGCCGCCGATCTCGCTAGCCGCGCCCGCGTGGCCCTCGCCTAACATGCCCACCAACCCGCCCAACGAAGGGAACACCGTGGCCCAGCAGACCAACGACCAGGCGAAGGCCCTCACGCCGGCGCTCGAATCGATGACTCTGCTGGTCGCCGCCGTCATCGTCCACGACAAGGCCACCAACTGCGTCCTCCTCCTCCAGCGCAGCGAGAACGCGAAGTTCGCCCAGGGAATGTGGGACCTCCCCGTCGGCAAGAGCGAACCCGGCGAGCCCATCACCGAAACTGCGGTGCGCGAGCTCTACGAGGAGACGGGGCTCACCGTAAAGCCCGAGGCCCTCAAGGTCGCCCACATCATCCACGGTGCCTGGGGCGTCGAAGCGCCCAACGGCTTCCTCACGGTCGTGTTCGCCGCCCACGACTGGACAGGCGAACCCGAAAACCGCGAACCACGCAAGCACTCCCAGGTCCGCTGGGTCGACGCCAACGCCATCCCCGACGCCTTCGTGGACACCACAGCCAGCGCTCTCTACAAGTACCTGTCGGGCGGGCACGCTGTATCTCTCGACGGGTGGACCTAGAGGCGTGATTGCACGAACGCGTCGGCGAAACTCAGCGTCTTGATCCACCGTGACCTCGACTGGGAGCCGCAGATCCAGCGATGGGTGGGCCGTGCCGCTGGCATGCCTGACTGTGTGGACAGCCTTGTTACCGCCCTCCGAGCTGTCCCCCGAGCCGACCAAGTCCGCTTGGGGTTGGCGTGGGTTGAAACCCTGACCATGCAGGACGTTCCTGCTGTGGCCCGTGAATCCTGGTTCCTACCAGATTGGCTGCGTGACATCCAGTGTGACGTTCACGGCGAAGCGAAGTACCGATGGCAACGGATTGTCGACGCGCTGACGGTGGCAGGTGACTCCCGGCTGTCAGACCTCGTCGACTGTCCACTCGCCAGAACTGGGAGTAGAGGATCACCTGGGCGTGGTCGGCGAGGTCGTTGATGATCTCGGTGAAGTGGGCCGAGGGCCAGCCGGGGGCGTCCTCTGCGGCGGTGGCCCGTAGGTGCGCGGTGAGCGGCGGGACGACAGGGTTACGGACGCCGAGTTCGGTCAGCGCCCAGCGGATGCCGACAGACTCGGTCCAGTCCGGTGGGGTCGCGCGTTCCAGGTAGGCGCGGTAGGCGCGGCGCAGGGGCTCGATGGCGTCGTCGATCTCCAGGCTCGCCAGGGCCATGGCCGCCCATTCGCGGACGGTCGGGTTGTCGCTGTCCAGCAGGCCGATGAGGGCGGGGCCGCAACGGGGATCGCCCACCTCCTCGAAGACCTCGATGGCGGTCAGCTGACCGAAGCCGCCGAGGGAAGGCAGGCCGTTGATGACGGCGGGTATGGCGTCGGCGCCGATCCAGATCAGCTCCGCGCGGGCGTCGTAGGACTCGTCGGCCTTGCCGTCGAGTTGCTGGACGAGTGTCTCGATGTGGGAGGTCATGACGCGGAGTGGTCCCGGCGCCAGAAGGTGGGCAGCCACCAGCAGAGCACCGAGTGGTCGTCGGGCCACGGGGCGCGGTCCTCGGCCGCCCAGTCCTCGAAAGAGTCCTGGGTCAGATCGATGGGGCGCCAGGCGGGGTCGAGCGGCTCGTCCTCGGCCGGCGGGCGGGCGAATCGGCGGCCGTACTCGTCGCAGGCGCCGAAGTCCTGGTAGTTCCGCTGGGCCTCGATCAAGGAGACCTTGTTCGCGCCGCCGCCCATGGTGGGCCAGCGGAACTGGACCCCGTCGTCCTCCCAGAAGCAGACGGGACAGATCTCGTCCGAGCCAGGCATCTCGCCCAGCACGCGGTGCCCGCAGCACGGGCAGGGGTAGGAGTCGCTCACCCGCGCAGTCTCCTTGCAAGTCCCGCCGGTGTGCCAGGGATTTCGCTGCCTCGGACCCCCCGGCCAGTCCGCAGGACACCCGTAAACGGCCGTCGGGAGCCAACGCATGCCAACGAAGAATCCCCAGGTCAGGGCCCTGCGCGGCGCTCCGGCGCAGGTCAGGATCAGACCCCAGACATTCTGCGTCATCGTCGGTTCCGGGGGCGGCCGAACGTCCCATGTCAGTCCGGCAGGAGGACCCGCGCCCACACCGTCTTCCCCAGCGGATCGCGGTCGTGGTGCCCGGTGCACTCCGCCAGCGCGGCGACCAGTTGCAGCCCCCGCCCCTGCTCGTCCTCCGGCCCGGGCGCGACCCGGCGGGGCGGCACGCGGGTCGCGTCGCTCACCTCGACCAGGCACTCGCGCCCGCGCAGCGTGAGCCGGACCATGAACAGCCGCCCGGGCGTACGGGCGTGCTGCACGGCGTTGGCGGCCAGTTCGCTGCAGATCAGCACCACGTCGTCGGCGGCCTCACCGCAGCAGCCCCAGGCGGCGAGGGCCTTGGCCACCTGGGCGCGGACGAGGTAGACGCTCTTGGCGTACGGGGTGAAGAGCATCTTCCACATTGGGGCATCGACCTGCGGATTTTCGTTGATCATGGACTTTCTCCGTAAACCGGTTGATCCGAAAGTCACCCGGACGCTTCGTTCCGTAGCAGATCGACTACGGAAGTGGGATGACCACGAGTCTGCCGCCACGGACGCAGTGTGACGACGCTCACACAGGTCGGCGCCCTGACCCTCGGCGGTTGTTCCACACCTGCACTGAGGGGAGCCCGGCGCATGCCACCACGGCGAGCGATCAGCGGACGAAGCCAGCAAGCACGCCAACGCTTCGCGGAGGAACTGCGGTTACTGCGGACGCAGAGGGGGGAGAGCCTGCGGCAGCTCGGCGATGCGCTGGGCTGGGACCCGTCGCTGTTCCACAAGCTGGAGGCGGGGACCACGATCGGGAGCCCGGAGGTCTCGGAGGCGTTGGACACGCATTACGGGACGACGCCGCTGCTGCTGGCGTTGTGGGAGGTGGCGGCGGCGGATCCGACGCAGTTCAGGGAGCAGTACAGGCGGTACATGACGCTGGAGAAGGAAGCGACGAGCTTGTGGCAATTCGCGGTAAGCGTCATCCCCGGCCTGCTCCAGACCGAGGCGTACGCACGCGAGTTGCTCTCAGCGGGCGGCGGGCAGGGCAACGAGCTGGAGCAGCAGGTCGAGGCCCGTATGAACCGCCGCATGTTGCTGGACAGCGAGCGTGAGCCGCGCTTCCGGGCCATTCTCTCCGAGGCGGTGCTGCGCACACCCTTGAGCGATCCGCAGGCGTGGCGGGAACAGCTGGAGTACCTGCTGGAGATGGCCGACCAGCCGCGGGTGACGATCCAGGTGCTGCCGTCCAGCATCGGACTCTACGGCCTGGTCAGCACCGACGTTATGTTCCTGCGGCTTCCCGAAGGGCGTACCGTTGCCTATACGGAAAATGCCCACCGCGGCGAACTCGTCCAGGAAAACGGGTCAGTTGAGCGCTTGCAGCTCGCGTACGATGCCGTCCGCGACGTGGCGCTCACACCGGCCGAGTCGCGCAAGCTCATCGTGCAGACGTTGGAGGAAGTCCCGTGCGACGAACCGACCTGAGTACCGCCACCTGGCGCAAGAGCAGCTACAGCAACTCCGACGGCGGCCAGTGCATCGAGGTCTCCGACGACTTCCTGCACACCACCACGTGGCGCAAGTCGAGCTACAGCAACCCCGACGGCGGCAACTGCATCGAGGTCTCCGACGATCACCCCGCCCTCGTCCCCGTCCGCGACAGCAAGGACCCCGACGGCCCCGCCCTGG
>NZ_BAAAPF010000136.1:0-17677 GCF_039531005.1 Streptomyces synnematoformans | reverse complement strand
CCCGGGTCCGGCCGCCGGGCCGGGACGCGTACGGTGCCCGCGGTCGTGGTGGACGTCGGCTTCGGCTACGGCTCCGCCGCGGCCGTGCCCGCCGGGGTGCTCGACGGGCGCCGGGCCGGCGGGCAGCGCATCGTCGCCGTCGACTGGTCGCACGACGCGCTGCGCCGCGCCCGGGCCCGCACCCGCGAAGCGGCCCCCGGCACCCCGGTCTTCGTCGTACGCGGCGGCCTGCCGGACGGCGCCGCGCAGCCCGGCGGGCTGCCGCTGGCCGACGGCAGCGCGGACGCCGTGCTCTTCAGCGAGGTCGTGGAGCACCTGGTCGACCCGGACGCCGCGCTCGACGAACTGCGCCGCGTGCTGCGGCCCGGCGGCCACCTGCTGCTCTCCACGCCCAACCTCGCGGCCTGGTACAACCGCGCGCTGCTGCTGGCCGGCGTGCAGCCGGTGTTCTCCGAGGTGAGCCTGCGCGGCATCCACGGGCGGCCGGGCAGCCAGGTCGTCGGGCACCTGCGGCTGTATACGGCCCGGGCGCTCCGGGGCTTCCTGGCGGCCTCCGGCTTTACCGTGGAGAAGGTGGCCGGCGCGCCGTACCACGACGTGCCCCGGCCGCTGCGGCCGTTCGACCGCGTCGCCTGCCGGGCGCCGTCGCTGGCCTCGATCCTGCTCGTCCACGCCAGGCGGGAGTAGCCGATGTGGTGGGGGGTTGCCGCCGCACTGTTGGCGAACGTCTTCATCAGCTGCGGGTTCGTGCTGGAGAAGCGGGCGCTGTCGGCGCTGCCCGAGCTGAACGTGAAGCGGCCGGCCCGGATGGTGCGGGCGCTGGCGTCGAGCCCGCTGTGGCTGGCGGGCTGCCTCAGCCTGGGGCTCGGCTTCGCCGCCCAGCTGCTCTGCTACCGCACGCTGCCGCTGGCCGCCGCGCAGGGGATCCTGGTCTCCGGTCTGGTGCTGCTGATCCTGCTGTCGTCGCGGTACCTCGGCGAGCGGCTGAGCGCGCGCGAGCTGGCCGGGGTGGGCGCGATCCTGCTCTCGCTGGCGATGATCGTGCTGTCGCTGGACAGCACGGCCGACACGGTCAGCAAGTCGGCGCCGGCCGGGCGGTTCCTCCTGGTCGCGCTGCCGTCGCTGGCCGCGGGGCTGTGGCTGTACCTGGCGGCGGAGCTGCGCTCGCGGCGGCGGCACCGGATCCCGACCACGGGCATCGCGTACGGGGTCGGGGTGGGCTTCCTGTACGGGGTCAGCTCGCTGACCATCAAGGGCGTCTCGGGTCTGGTGTCGGGCTCGGACCCGCTCGGCACCGCGGGGGACCTGCTGGCCTCGCCGTACCCGTACACGCTGCTGTTCACCGGGGCGGCGGGGCTGGTGATGTCGCAGGCGGCGCTGCAGCGCTGCCGGGCCTCGCTGATCGTGCCGGTGTGCACGACGGCGAACTGCCTGCACGCCGTCGCCGCGGGCACGTTCGTGTTCGGCGAGCCGCTGCCGCACGACACGCCGCGGCTGCTGCTGCGGCTGGGCGGGATCGCGCTGGCGGTCTCCGTGCTGCTGGCGCTGCCGCGGCACGACGAGCCGGAGCCGGAGCGGCCAAAGCGGCAGCCCGCCGCCCTGCCGCCCGTCCCCGTACCGACCCCCCGACGTGGAGGACCCGTCCCTTGAATCCTCCCCCAGCCGAAGCAGGGGGATTCCTGGCTCACGTTGCCTGGCCGCCCTGCGGGCGCCCAGGTCTTCCACGATCGACACCAGCCGGGTTGAAACCAGCCCGGGTTCCTACTGCAAGAAAGGGTGATGCTGTGCTGGCTTGGCTCTCGCTCAGCGTGACTAACCGTACACGCTGCGGACGGGGTGGTGTCAACGGCGGTTCGCCTGGCAGTGAATCGCCGCTCGCTACCACGCTCCGCATCGGCCCGATCCCTCCCCGCGGAGGTACCAAGTGAACCCCGACGACCCGCTGCTGAAGATCCTCGTCTGCCCGCTCGACAAGGGCCCGCTGACCCTGCTCGACTCCGGCGACACGCTGTACAACCCGCGGCTGCGGCGCCGCTATCCGGTGCGCGACGGGGTCCCGCAGCTGCTGCCGTCCTCCGGCGAGCCGGTGTCGGACGAGGAGCACGAGCGGATCACCGGCGGTCTGCAGCCCCAGCCTTAGGGTCCGCCCCCTTCTCCGTCTTCTTCGCCGTCTTCTTCTCCGGCCCCTTGCCGACGCGTACGCCCTTGGCGCGCAGCCAGGGCTCCGGGTCGATCCCCGAGCCGAACTGCGGCGTCACCCGCACCTCGAAGTGCAGGTGCGGGCCCGTGGAGTTGCCGGTGGTGCCGGCGAGCCCGAGGTGCCCGCCGGGGAAGACCCGTTCGCCGGGCCGCACGCGGACCTCGGAGAGGTGGGCGTAGAAGGTGTAGTAGCCGTCGTCGTGCAGGACGGTGACGGAGTTGCCGAAGGCGTCGTCGCAGCCGATCCCGTACACCACCCCGTAGCCCACGCTGCCCACCGGCCTGCCCTCGTCGGCGGCGAAGTCCAGGCCGGTGTGGCGGGACGACCACATCCCGCCGGACTGGCCGAAGCGCGAGGTGAGGGTGTGCCCGGCGACCGGCGCCGTCCACCGGCGCCCCGCGAGCGCCTTGCCGTCCGCGCTGAGCGTCACGCCCTCGGCGCGCTCGCCGCGCGGGCAGTGGGCGCTGCGGGAGCGGGCGGCCTGCGCGGTCTGCAGCTTCTCCAGCCGGCCCTGGGCCCGCTCCAGCTTGCGCTCGATGACCCGCTTCACCCGCGCCTGCGTGCGCAGTTCGGTGCGCAGGTCGGCGAGCGCGACGGCGTGCCGGTCGCGTTCGGCCGCGAGCCGCCGCTCGGCCTGTTCGACGCGGTGGTAGAGGCCGGCCGCGGCCTGCTGGCCCTTGTCGAGCAGGAAGACCTTGTCGAGCAGTTCCTCGGGGGACCGGGAGAGCAGCAGCTGGGCGGTGGGGGCGAGGCCGCCGGACTGGTACTGGCGGGCCGCGAGCTGGCCGATCCGGCCGCGCAGCACGACGAGCCTGCGGTGCTGGGCGCGGACGGCCCGGTGCAGCTTCGCGACCTTCGCGCGCTGCGCCGCGGACGCCCGGCGGGCGGCCTCGTAGCGCTCGGTGGCCGCGGCGGCGTCCCGGAACAGCCGGTCGACGGTGCCGCGGACCGCGCGCACCCCGGCCTTGCCGTCCATGCCCGGGTCGGGGCGGCCGGCCGCGGGCAGGGCGCCGCCGGCCGGGTCGGCGAGGCGGCCGCACAGGACCGTGGCCGTTCCTGTTTGTGTGATAATTCGTCGCATGGGGCGAAGTTATCCGCGGTTGCGCGTGCCGAACCGCAGGAAACGCCGGGTACCGGTGTATATCGCCCGTCCGGCGCAGCCACCCCCTCCCGTACCCCGTCCGCCCGGCCGCGGTGCGCCGCACCCCGCCGGCCGGCGGTGCCGGCGGGCGGGGTGCGGGTCAGGGTACGGCCGCGGCGGCGGCCCGCGGGCCTACTTCACGGAGCCGGCCGTCAGCCCGGAGACGACGTGCCGCTCGATGAAGGCGAAGAGCACGACGACCGGGAGGATGGCGACCACCGAGGCCGCGAAGAGGTAATTCCATTCGACGGTGTAGTTGCCGATGAAGTTGTTGATACCGACGGTCAGCGGCTGCTTCTCCGGCTCGGTCATCAGCGTCAGGCCCATCACGAACTCGTTCCACGTCGCGATGAACGTGAAGATGAGCGCCGTGACCACGCCGGGCATGGCCAGCGGCAGCGTCACCCGGAACAGCGCGCCGAACCGCCCGGTGCCGTCCACCATCGCCGCCTCCTCCAGCTCCGCCGGGATGGAGGAGATGTAGGCGGTGAGGATCCAGACCGCGAAGGCGAGGTTGAACGCGCCGTTGGCCAGGATCAGCGTCCAGGTGGAGTTCAGCATCTCCAGCTGGTGGAACTGGCGGTAGAGGCCGATGAGCAGCGCGGTGGGCTGGAACATCTGGGTGACCAGCACCAGCAGCAGGAACGCCTTGCGCCCGCGGTAGCGCACCCGCGCGGTGTAGTAGGCGGCCGGCAGCGACACCAGCAGCACGAGCAGCGTGGCGCCGCCCGCGATCAGCAGGGTGACCTGCAGGTTGTCGCCGAGGGTGGACTCCTCCCAGACGTCGACGAGGTTCTTCCACTCGAAGGACGTGGGCAGGTACGTGCGGTCGCGCAGCTCGTCGGCGGGCCGCAGCGCGGTGATGATCATCTCCAGGTACGGCGCGATGAAGATGACCGCCAGCATCCAGGCGCTCGCGGCGATGACGAGGGTGCGCGGGCCGTACTTCCTACGCCGCTTGGCGGCGCCCTTGCCGCCGGCACCTTTGCCGTCGGCACCCTTGCCGCCGGCGTTCCCGGCCTTGTTGCCGGCAGGCCCGCCGGGTGTCCCTGAGGGCGCGGAGACCTTCATCGGAGACTCCTTGCGTGGAAACCCCCGGCTTCAGCCGGGGGAGGAAACGCATCCCGTGCCCGGAGCCGCGCAGCGGCGGAGCACGCTCCGCCAGCCGCCCAACGCGCTCCATTAACACGGGAACTGATAGAAAGTGAGCCATGACACAGCAGGTCAAGCGGGCTTTCAAGTGCCGCTTTTACCCCACGGACGAGCAGGCAGCGGAGCTGTCGCGCACGTTCGGCTGTGTCCGCCTCGTGTACAACAAGGCACTGGAAGAGCGCACCCGCGCCTGGTACGAGCAGCAGCGCCGCATCTCCTACGTACAGTCGTCGGCCGCGCTGACTCAGTGGAAGAAGACAGCGGAACTCGCCTTCCTCGCGGAGGTGTCCTCGGTGCCGCTTCAGCAGGCGCTGCGGCACCTGCAAGGGGCGTTCGGGAACTTCTTCGCCAGGCGGGCGAAGTACCCGCGCTTCAAGTCGCGGAAGAAGTCCCGCGCTTCGGCGGAGTACACGCGCTCCGGTTTCACGTGGCGCGACGGCCGTCTGACGCTGGCGAAGATACCGGAGCCGCTGGATATCCGCTGGTCGCGTCCCTTGCCACCGGGCAGTGAGCCGACCACGGTCACCGTCTCCCAAGACAGCGCAGGACGCTGGTTCGTCTCCCTGCTGTGTGACGACGACGTCCCGGCTCTGCCCGCTTCCGACAAGGCTGTCGGGATCGACGCCGGGCTGACTTCCCTGGCGACGCTGTCCACCGGGGAGAAGATCGCCAACCCCCGGTACGAGCGCAAGGACCGTGCCCGGCTGGCGAAGGCGCAGCGGGAGCTGTCCCGCAAGGCGAAGGGCTCGCACAACCGGGAGAAGGCCAGGCGGAAGGTCGCCCGCGTCCACGCACGGATCACCGACCGGCGCCGCGACTTCCTCCACAAGCTGACCACTCGGCTCGTCCGTGAGAACCAAACGGTCGTGATCGAGGACCTCACCGTCCGCAACCTCGTCAAGAACCACTCGCTTGCGCGGGCGATCAGTGACGCGGCCTGGACACGGCTGCGCTCCATGCTGGAGTACAAGTGCGCCTGGTACGGGCGCGAACTCGTCGTGGTAGACCGCTGGTTCCCCTCCAGCAAGCTGTGCGGGGCCTGCGGCACCATCGCGGCGAAGATGCCGCTCAACGTCCGCACCTGGACGTGCGACTGCGGCGCCACGCACGACCGCGACGTGAACGCGGCACGCACCGTCAAGGCGGCCGGGCTGGCCGTCTCGGCCTGTGGAGGCGGTGTAAGACCTCAACGGGAGAACTCCCGGACGGGGCAACTGCCTGCGAAGCAGGAAGCCCTCACTGCGAAGTGAGGAACCCCCCGCCATCAGGCGGGAGGAGGAAGTCAAGCGTCCTCCTTGTTCCAGCGGCTGACCTTGAGGAAGATCAGGACGAGTACGACGACCATCGCGAAGTTGACCACGGACATCGCGGCGGACTCGCCGATGTCGGTGCTCTTGAGCTGGTACATGAACACCGTGGTCGTGGCGGTGTCGCTACCGGGCCCGCCCTGCGTCATGCCCCAGATGATGGGGAACGAGTTGAAGACGTTGATGAGGTTGATGACGAAGCCGACGAGGAACGCCGGCCGCAGCAGCGGCACGGTCACCCGCCAGTAGGTCTGGCGGGCGTTGGCGCCGTCGATGCGCGCGGCCTCGTACACCTCGTGCGGGATGGTCTGCAGCCCGGCCAGCAGCGTGTACGTGGTGAACGGCAGCGAGACGAAGACCGCGACGAACATCATCCACGGCCAGGCGGTCGCGGGGTCGCCGAGCCAGTCCTTCGGCCCGTCGATCAGACCGAGGTCGGTCATCAGGGTGTTGAGCACGCCGGCGGTCTGGTCGAGCATCCAGCGGAAGCCGATGGCGGTCATCAGCACGGAGGCGGCCCACGGCGCGATGAGCGCCCAGCGGGTCACGGTCCGGCCCGGGAACGGCTTGTTGAACAGCTGGGCGAGGCCGAGGGAGACGAGCATGGTGACGCCGACGACGGCGACGGTCCATACCACTGTCATCGTCAGCACGCTGCCGAAGCCGGACTCGTCGAAGAGCTGGCGGTACTTCTCGGTGCCGGCCGAGCCGCGGACGAAGCCGCTGATGCTGACGTTGAGGAACGAGGTGCGGATCAGTTCGTAGATGGGCCACAGGACCACCACGACGATCAGCAGGACGGCGGGGCCGATCCAGGGCAGCGGGCCGAGCCGGGCGATGCCGCCGCGACGGCGGCGCTGCGGCCCGGTCTTCCGCCCGCCGGGCCCGGGGCCGGTACCGGCCGCGGGCTCCTTGACCGTGACGGGCACGGGGGGACTCCTTGCGTACGGCGGCTGAGGGGACCGCACTCGGGGCTACGGGGGGCGCGGCGGCGCGCGGAGTGCGCGCGGCGTGCTGCGGGCACGGGGCGCCGAGGTGCCGGCGCGGTGCGGGACGGGGCGGGCCGCCGCGGGCCGCGGCGGCCCGCCCGGTACGGTCACCGGGGCCGGCCGGAACCCGTGCCGGGGGTCACTCGCCCATGTCGGCGGCGGTGTCCTCGGCCTTCTGCTGCAGTTCGCCCAGGACGTCGCCCGGGTCGTCGGACACGGCCTTGCCGCCCGACTTCTTGATCTCCGCGGAGACCACGTCCCAGCTGGTGTTGCCCAGCGGGTAGAACTCGGCGGACGGCAGCACCTCGAAGAACGGCTCCAGGTCCTTGTGCTTGCCGTTCGACTGCATCTCCTCAAGGGTGTCGGTGGTCACCGGCATGAGGTTGTACATCTCGTCGAACTTCAGCGTGTTCTCCTTGGCGTACGCGAAGTCCAGGAACTTCTTGATCTCCTCCTGCTTGCCGCCGTCCTTGAACGCCATCATCCAGTCGGCGACTCCGAGGGTGGAGTCCAGCGGGCCGTCCTTGCCGGGGATCGGGGCGACCTCGTAGTCGACGCCGCCGTCCTTGGCCATCTGGATGAGGGTCGGGTGGCCGTTGAGCATGCCCACCTTGCCGGCGGCGAAGTCGGCGAAGGCCGTCTTGCGGTCGGTGGTGGCGGGGTTGTCGTAAGTCAGGCCCGGGTCGACCAGGTTCTCCCGCAGCCACTCGAACGTCTCGACGTTCTGCTCGCTGTCGAGGGTGTAGTTGCCCTCGGCGTCGGTGTAGCCGCCGCCGTTGCCCAACTCCCAGATCATCGACTCGCCCTGGGCCTCCTCCGGGCCGAGCGGCAGCGCGTAGGGGATCTCGGCGGCCTTCTCGTCCTTGATCTTCTGGGCCGCGGCGGCGACGTCGTCCCAGGTCTGCGGAACGTCCACGCCGGCCTTGTCGAGGACTTCCTTGTTGTAGAACATCAGCCGCGCCGAGGAGACGAACGGGATGCCGTACTGGGTGCCGTCGACCTCGCCCGCCTTGGCGAACGACTCGATGAGGTTCGACTTCGTCTTCGGCGAGAGCACCTCGTCGGCCTCGTACAGCAGGTCGTCGGCGACCTTGTCCGCGTAGCCGCCGGTCTGCAGGATGTCCGGGACGTTCCCGCCCTGGATCATCGTCTTGACCTTGGTGTCGATGTCGTTCCAGTTGATCACCTGGACATCGACCTTGATGTCCTTGTTCTTCGCCTCGAAGCGCTTGACGACGTCGTCCCAGTAGACCTTGGACGCGTTCGACGCCTTGTCGCCGTAGTCAGCCGCAACCAGCTTGATGGTGGTCGTGCCGTCTTCCGAACCGCCCCCGTCGTCACCGCATGCCGCAAGCCCCAGTACCAGCGCAGAGGCCGCTGCGCCGGCACTGATCAACCGTACTGTCCTCACTGTTGAACCCCTTTGTCCTCGGCGCTGGTTTACGACCAGATGAAGATCATCCAGCGTGCGCTGGGCGTCAGCCTACCGACGGGCGCCTCTCCCGAACAGGTCTAGGCCACTGCCGTGACCTGGCTGCAATCAGGCGCTTCCGAACGCTTCCGTTCCGCTTCCGGCGGTCACGCGCGGTAGTCACCGGGAGGGGCCTGAGCGCGGCGCGTGCGGCGCAGGCAGGGTGGCCGCCGTCACCCCCTCCCCACCGCCGCAGGGCGCGCGAGAGCCGAGGTAGCCGTGGCTGGAATCGACGGTGCCGCCAGCGGCCCGCTGCCGCGTACGGGCCGCTGGTGCACCCGCGGCACGGCCTCGCCCGACCTACGTACGGTGACGAGAACGGGCGGGCGGCCGAGGGCGCGGAGTGGCAGACGGTCGTGGTGGACGAGACCACCGGCGAACACGGTCGCGCCGGGCGGCTCGCCCGGCTCCCGCCGGACCGGCTCGGTCCGCGGCGGAGGGAACGCGTCCGGGCGGATGAGAACGGCGGGCCGGGCCAGGGGAGGAACCGACCCGCCGCGTCCAATCCGGGGACAGCGACCCCGCCGCACCCCCCGCCCCCCGCCGGGGGGTGCTCAGCGGTCGAAGGACCCCGCCCGGGGACCCGGGGACGATGCGCCCTCGGAGAACCCCGGCGCTCCAGCGGGCCCCACGCTGCAAGGGGGGCGAAGCCCCGGAAAACCCCTCAACGTTCAAGCGGGACCCTCACGTCGCAAGGGGGACCCGAGAGCGAAAGCCCCCGGGGAAAAACCCCCTCAGCGCTCAAACGGGACCCCCACGTCGCAAGGGGGTCCGGGGGCGAAGCCCCCGGGAAAACCCCTCAGCGCTGCAGCGGTGCCCCCACGTCGTGCAGGTGGTGCACCACGTCGTGGACGACGTACCGGACGAAGCTGTCGACGGTGAACACCGCACCGTCGCTGCGCGACCCCCGGCGCTCCCACTGCGCGCCGTCGACCTCGTCGATGTGCTCGGCGAACGTCTCGCCCCAGGCGGCCAGTTCGTCGGCGACCTGCCGCGGGTCCTGCTCGCCGTACCGGTCCTCGACGGCGGTCGCGTCCTGGTCCCAGTTGGGGAACCGCGCGCCGTCCTCGGCGAGCATCAGGCGCATCCGCTCGTCGCACCGCCGGAACACGTCGCGGGCGTGGCAGCCGTACTCCAGCGGCGACCAGACGTCGGGCCGGGGCCGGGCGCGCAGCCGCTCCGGCTCGTCGGCCAGGACCTGCGCCCAGCGCGCGACGCTCTGCCGCACCAGCCCGGGAACGTCCTGCGCGCGGGTCTCCGCCGCCGCGAACCCGCATGCGGGACAGGGGCGGTCCAGAACCCAGGTCCAGTCCTTGGTGTCCGGTGTGATCATGCCGTCCAGTCTCGCCGCCGAAGACTGTGCAGCACCAGCGAGAATTCGTTGAAGTCACCGGTAAGCACTGCTTAATCGACGGTCCACCGCTGCAGCAGCCCCCAGGCGAACTCGGCCGTGCACGCGCGCGGTTCGCCGCCCTCGTCCGGGACGGTGCAGGCGAGCGCGAAGCGGTGGGCGGCGGAGCCCTCGCGCGGCCGCGCGGGCGGGAACGCGCGCGCCGCCTCCGCGACGGTGCAGCCCCACGGCGCCAGGTCCGCGAGCGCCGGCAGCCCGGGGCCGGGGGCGCCGGCGGCGCGTACCAGCCAGGCGTTCAGCGCCACGCCGCCCACCCCGCAGCTCGCCTCGAACCGCAGGTCCGGCCAGAGCGGCACCCGCCAGACGTGCACGTCCCCCGCCGTGTCGCCGTGCGCCCGCCGCGCCACCGACTCGGCGGGCCCGAGCAGCGCGGCGAAGTCCCGGTCCCGCGCGGCGCCCGGGGCCCCGCCGCCGCGGGCGCGCAGCCGGCCCTGCCAGCGGCGGTTCGCCGCGCGCATGGCCGTACGCGGCACGCCGAGGGTGCGCAGCGCGTCCGCGACCAGCCCGGGCTGGAAGTCCTGCATGCGGCGCAGCAGAACGAGCTGGAACTGCACCGGACCGGGCGGCGGGGCGGGGTCGTCGTCGAGCAGGGAGCGCATCGGCCCATTGTGGCGCCGGGCGGTACGGGGCCGCAGCGTCTGGTCGGCGAAGGGCCGCGCCCCATCCTCCGCAGGCGCGACACCGCCTCGCCGCACACCCGCGGCGGGATGTGGCCCGGGCGTCCGCCGGTTCGCGATGTCGTGCGGCGCAGGAGCGCGGGTCGCCACCCGGTGCGGTGCGCGGCCGCCGCGCTTATGGCGGGCCCGTGGAGCCGCGCGGGGTGAGGGCCGGGGTCGGCACCGGGCGCGACTCGGCCGTCCCGGTGGCCAGCACGGTGAACAGCGCCCGCGCCACCTCGGCACCGAAGCCGTGCACGTCGTGGCTCATCGCGGAGAGCGTCGGGTGGGTGAGCCGGCACAGCTGGGAGTCGTCCCAGGCGAGCAGCGACAGGTCCGCCGGCACCGACAGGCCCATCTCGGCGGCGACCGACAGGCCGGCGACGGCCATGATGTCGTTGTCGTACAGGATCGCCGTGGGCCGCTCCGCGGACGCCAGCAGGGTGCGGGTGGCGCGGGCGCCGTCCTCGCCGGAGAACCCGGTGGCCGGCTGCGGGCCCTCGGCCAGGCCGAGTTCGCGGACGGCGGCCGCGAAGGCGGCGGTGCGGATCGCGCTGTGGCCCAGCTCCGCGGCGCCGCCCACGTGGGCGATGCGCCGGTGGCCGAGGGCGGCCAGATAGCGCACGGCCTCCGTGACGGCGGTGGCGTCGTCCGTCCACAGCGACGGAAGGCCGCCGGTCAGCGAGGGGTGGCCGACGGCGACCACCGGCATGCCGAGCGCGCCGACGGCCGCCACCCGCGGGTCCTCGGTGCGGAAGTCCACCAGGATCGACCCGGCGACCTGCTTGGACTTCCACCACCGCTCCTGCAGCGCCACCTCCTCGTCCAGGTCCCGGACCAGGCGCAGCAGCAGCGAGCAGGACTGCTCGGCGAGCACGCTCTCGATGCCGGAGATGAACTCCATGAACCACGGCTCCAGGCCGAGCAGCCGGGCCGGGCGGCAGATCGCCAGGCCCACGGCGTCGACCCGGGAGCTGGACAGCGAGCGCGCGGCGAGGTTCGGCGCCCAGCCCAGCTCGCGGGCGGCGGCGAAGATGCGGTCGCGGGTGGCGTCGGCGAGGCCGGGGCGGTTGTTGAAGGCCAGCGAGACGGCCCCCTTGGAGACCCCGGCGCGGGCGGCGACGTCCTTGATCGTCACCTTGGCCGGCGGGCCGTCGACGCTCACGCCGGCTCCACGCAGAAGAGCGCGGCGCGCACGGCGGCGACGGCGGGGTCGGCTCCCTCCCGCGCCCCGGGCGCGGGCGCGGACCAGCCGCGCACGGCGATGGTCGCGCGCTCGCCGGGCAGCAGCGTCAGCAGGCCCCGGTCGGCCGTGGCGGCCGGGTCGAGCCGGTCGGGCTGCAGCAGCAGGTCTCGTACGAAGGTGTGGGCGGTGACCACGACGTCGACCCTATCCGGGTCCGCGGCCCCGGCGCGTACCACCGCCACGCCGAAGTCCGGACGCGGGTACGCGAAGTCCTTGTCCCGTACCGGAAAGTGCAGCGCCCGCAGCCCGTCCGCCTCGGCGACCAGCAGCTCCTTCGCGGACGCGGCGGACGGCGGCAGCCCGTCCGGCACCGGCACGACGGCCACCGCCCGCGGCCCGGCCGCGAACAGCACCTCCGCCCGCGCGACGACGCCGCCGTCGACCGCCGTGCGGCGCAGCACGAGGGTGCCGGACCAGGGCTCGGCGCCCTGGTTGACGACGGCCACCGCCAGACCGCCGCCCTCCTCTTCGCGTACGGTCAGCAGCCGGTCGGCGTAGAGCCGGCGCAGCTCGTGGTAGAGCGGCTTGAGGCGGCCGTCGCCGTCGACGGCGGACCAGGAGGTGACCGGCCAGCAGTCGTTCAGCTGCCAGACGACGGTGCCCGCGCACACCGGCCAGTGGGACCGCCAGTGCTCGATGCCGGCGGCGATGGCACGCGCCTGGTTGACCTGCATGAGGTAGTGCCAGCGGGCGAAGTCGGCGGTCCCGTCCGGGACGGCGAAATGCCGGGCGAGGCCGCGCTCCAGCTTGCCGTTGCCGTCGTCGGCCTTCTGGTGGTGGAGCATGGCGGGCGAGGCCGCGGCGAGCTGCGGCCCTTCGCCCAGCGCGCGGCGCAGCGTGGCCCAGGCGGGCGGCGCCTGCCAGCCGAACTCGGCGACGAAGCGGGGGACGGCGGCGCGGTAGTCGGTGTAGTCGGCGCGGTTCCACACCTCCCAGTCGTGGTGGTTGCCGTGCGCGGGGTCGTTGGGGTGGTGCGCCCAGGAGCCGGACCAGGGGCTGCCGGCCCAGTACGGGCGGGTGGGGTCCAGCTCGGCGACGACCCGCGGGAGCACGCCGAGGTAGTAGCCCTCGCCCCAGGAGTCGCCGGCCAGCGCCTCCTCCCACTCCCAGTCGCGGAACCCCCACAGGTTCTCGTTGTTGCCGCACCACAGCACCAGCGACGGGTGCGGCATGAGGCGGACGACGTTGTCGCGGGCCTCCGCCTCGACCTCGCCGCGCAGCGGCTGGTCCTCGGGGTAGGCGGCGCAGGCGAAGGGGAAGTCCTGCCAGACCAGCAGGCCGAGTTCGTCGCAGGCGGCGTAGAAGTCGTCGCTCTCGTAGATGCCGCCGCCCCACACGCGGACGAGGTCGACGCCCGCGTCCGCCGCCTGCCGCAACCGCTCGCGGTAGCGGGCGGGGGTGAGGCGGGCGGGCAGGGCGTCGTCGGGGATCCAGTTGACGCCGCGGGCGAAGAGGGGTTCGCCGTTGACGACGAGGGTGAAGCGGGAGCCGTGGGCGTCGGCGCCGGTGTCGAGGTGGACGGTGCGGAAGCCGACGCGGCGGGTCCAGGAGTCCAGGGGCGGGGCGGCGGCGGAGGTGCCGTCGTGGAGGGTGACGTCCAGCGCGTAGAGGGGCTGGCCGCCGTAGCCGCGGGGCCACCACAGCTCGGGGCGGGCGAGGGTCAGTTCGACGGTGCCTTCCGTGCCCGGCAGCGCCGCCGTCGCCTCGGCGCCGCCGACGCGGGCGCGGACGGTGAGCGGGCGGTGCGCGCCCGCGGGGGTGCGCTCGACGTCGAGGCGTACCTCGACGCGGCCGGTGCCGTCGGCGTCGACCGTCACCAGGGGGCGCACCCGGGCCAGCCGCGCCGTGCTCCAGCGCTCCAGCCGGGCGGGGCGCCAGATGCCGGCGGTGACCAGCGTCGGGCCCCAGTCCCAGCCGAAGGAGCAGGCCATCTTGCGGATGAACGGGAAGGGTTCGGGATACGCGTTGGGCCGGTCGCCGGTCCGCGCGCGTACCGCACCGGCCTCGGCGTAGGCGGAGGTGAAGGCCACGGCGAGGGGGCCGGAGCGGCCGGTGACGTCGAAGCGGTGGCCGCGGTGCATGTTGCGGACGGCGCCCAGCGGTTCGCCGGCGAGCCGGATCACGGCGGCGGTGTCGAGGCCGTCGAAGACGAGGTCGGTGCGCTCGTGCAGCCCGTCGTAGGCGGCGATCTCCGTCTCGTACGTCCAGTCCCGCCGGCCGACCCAGGCGACGTCGGCCTCGTTGGTGCCGAGGTACGGGTCGGGGATGGCGCCGGCGGCCAGCAGGTCCGTGTGGACGCAGCCCGGCACCTGCGCGGGCAACCGGTCCCTGCCGTGCCGCAGGGTCCAGCCCTCGGTGAGCGGGGTGACGTCCTTCATGGGTGCTCCAATCTCGGGTCTCGCGCCAACGTAGCCGCCCCTCCGACCTCTGTCCATAAACCGGTCAAGTTCTTTCTGTGTCGGAAAGGTTGACGTCACTCCCACCCTGCGGGAAGGTTCCTCGTCAAGAAAAGGGGCCTTCACTCAACCGGTTAAGAACCACGGGCCGGGCCAAAAGAACGGAGATGGTGACGATGAAGGGAAGGGCGCTCGCCGGTGCGCTGCTGGCCGCCGCACTCGCGACGACGGCCGGCTGCACGGGCAGTGGAGCCTCGTCGGAGAAGAAGGAGGCGAAGGCCGTCGACGACCCGGACAAGGTCTCCGGCACGATCGAGGTGATCACCCACCGCACCGACCTCGTCGAGGACGGCACGATGGACGAGTACGCGGCCGAGTTCCGTCGGACCTACCCCAACGTCAAGGTCGAGTTCGACGGGGTCACCGACTACGAGGGCGAAGTCAAGACCCGGATGAACTCGGACGACTACGGCGACGTGCTCATGATCCCGGGCACCGTGAAGAAGAACGACTACCCGCGGTTCTTCGCCTCGCTGGGCAAGCAGACGGAGCGCAGCAGGAAGTTCCGCTTCACCGACTACTCCACGGTCGACGGCGAGGTCTACGGCCTCAGCATCTACGGCAGCATCCCCGGCTTCGTCTACAACAAGCGCGTCTGGGAGGAAGCCGGCGTCACCGACTGGCCCACCACGCCGGCGGAGTTCCTCGACGGTCTGAAGGCCGTCAAGGACCGGACCGACGCCGTCCCGTACTACACGAACTTCAAGGACGGCTGGCCGCTGGCCCAGTGGTGGCCCGCCCACTCCTCCGCCAGCTGCGACGAGCAGGCGGACGTCCAGGTGGTCGAGGGCGACCCCTTCGCCGAGGGCGGCACCGTACGCACCGTGGACACCCTCCTGTACGACATCGTGGACCGCGGTTTGGCGGAGAAGGACCCGACCACCACCAACTGGGAGGGCTCCAAGCCGAAGATCGCCAAGGGCGAGGTCGCCACGATGTTCCTCGGCTCCTGGGCCGTCGTCCAGATGCGCGACGCCGCCGAGCAGGCCGGCGCCGACCCGGACGACATCGGCTTCATGCCGTTCCCGCACCAGGTCGACGGCACGTTCTGCGCCGGCCTCTCCCCCGACTACCAGCAGGCCGTGAGCATCCACTCCGAGCACAAGGAGGCCGCGCGCGCCTGGGTCGACTGGTTCGCGGAGAAGTCCGGCTACGCCGAGGACAACATGAACGTCTCCACCCTGCGCGACGCCCCGCTGCCCGGCGTGCTCGCCGAGTACGAGAAGCGGAACGTCGAGCTCATGGAGCTGGACCAGTCCCGGGGCGCGGAGATGAAGGAGCTGGACGACGCCTCGGAGGTCGGCATCGACGACCCCGACTACCGCCAGGAGCTGGTCGACATCGCCCGCGGCGCCAGGGACGGCAGCCCGGACAAGCTGTTCGCGGACCTCTCGGAGCGCTGGACGGGCGCCGCGGAGGAGCTGGGTTACCGGTGAGTGCGCTGAGGCGCCGGCTGCGGGGCGGCGTGGTGCCGTGGCTGTTCCTCGCCGCCCCGCTGGCGCTGCTGATCACGTTCACGTACGCGCCCGTCGCCAACATGGTCGCGTACAGCTTCACCGACTGGGACGGGCTGAGCCCGGAGCTGAACTACGTCGGCGCGGAGAACTACCGCGACCTCTTCACCCGCTCCGAGCTGTTCGAGGTCTTCTTCGTCAGCGGCTACTACCTCGCCGCCTCGGCCGTGCAGATCGTGCTGGCGCTGTACTTCGCGACCGTGCTCAGCTTCAACGTCCGCTTCCGCAACCTCTTCAAGGGCATCCTGTTCTTCCCGTACCTCGTCAACGGCGTCGCCATCGGCTTCGTCTTCCTCTACTTCTTCCAGGACGGCGGCACCCTCGACGCGCTGTTCGGCCTCTTCGGCGACGAGCCCGACCGCGCCTGGCTCGGCGACTCCGCCTCCGCCAACACCTCGCTCGCCGGAGTGTCGGTCTGGCGCTTCATGGGCCTGAACTTCGTGCTCTTCCTCGGCGCGATCCAGTCCATCCCCGGCGAGCTGTACGAGGCCGCCGAGTTGGACGGCGCGAACCGCTGGCAGCAGTTCCGGCACATCATCGCGCCCGGCATCCGGCCGGTGATCAGCCTCAGCGTGATCCTGGCGATCTCCGGCTCGCTGGCGGTCTTCGAGATCCCGTACATCATGACGGGCGGCGCGACCGGCACCGAGACCTTCGTGATCCAGACGGTGGACCTGGCGTTCAAGTTCAACAAGACCGGGCTGGCCTCGGCGGCGGCCGTCGTGCTGCTGCTGATCGTGCTCGCGGTGACCTGGGTGCAGCGGGCGCTCGTGCCGGACGACAAGGCGGGGGACCTCGTATGAGAACGGCCGTCGTCTCGCGCACGCTGACGTATCTGTCGCTGGTCCTGGCCGCCGTGGTCGTGGTGCTGCCGCTGCTGGTGGTCTTCCTCACCTCGCTGAAGACCCCGGAGGAGATGGCCGGCGACGGCGGGGCGCTCTCGCTGCCCGGCAACCTGCTCAACTTCGACAACTACGCGACGGCCTTCGAGGACGGCCGGATGCTCTCGGCGTTCGCCAACACCGCGGTCATCCTGGTCTTCGCGATCGCCGGCACGGTCGTCATCGGCTCGATGACGGCGTACGCCGTCGACCGCTTCCGGTTCCGGTTCCGGAAGCTGGTGGTGGGGCTCTTCCTGGTCGCGGCCATGGTGCCCGGGGTGACCACCCAGGTGGCGACGTTCCAGATCGTCGACAGCTTCGGGATGGTCAACACCCGGCTGGCGCCCATCGTGCTCTACATGGGCACGGACATCGTCTCGATCTACATCTTCCTGCAGTTCATCCGGTCCATCCCGATCTCGCTCGACGAGTCCGCGCGGCTGGAGGGCGCCAACTCGTTCACGATCTACCGGAAGATCATCTTTCCGCTGCTCAAGCCGGCCATCGCGACGGTCGTCATCGTCAAGGGCGTCACGGTCTACAACGACTTCTACATCCCCTTCCTCTACATGCCCTCCGACGACCTCGGGACGATGTCCACCGCCCTGTTCCGCTTCAAGGGCCCGTACGGGGCGCACTGGGAGACGATCTCCGCCGGCACGATCCTGGTCATCCTGCCGACACTCGCCGTCTTCCTGTTCCTCCAGCGCTACATCTACAACGGGTTCATGAGGGGGGCGACGAAGTGAGCTGACCCCCCGCCGATGAGTTCGGGCGGCGCGGGCGGTCCACAGAACCGACGGCAGCGGATCCTTGCGGACAGGATCTGTCCGCAAGGCTCCGTACCGTCGGGGGACACGCTCGACCACCGGAGGGGACATGAACGCCATGAACGGCCTCGCGACGGCGCTGGTACTGGCCGTCGCGTCCGCCGCCGCGTACGCGGGGGCCGCCGTGCTGCAGGAGCAGGTCGCGGGGGCGGGCCGGGAGCGCGGCGCCGGGGTGTGGGCGGCGCTCACGCGGGGCTCGTGGTGGCTGTCGGTCGCGCTGAACGCCGCGGGCGCCGCGCTGCACGTACTCGCGCTGCGGTACGGGCCGCTGACCCTGATACAGCCGCTCGGCGCCCTCACCCTCGTCCTCGCGCTGCCGCTGCAGGCCACCCTGCGGCGCCGCGCGGGCGCCGCCGGGTCGGCGCGGCGCAGTGGCGGGGTGCGGGGCTGACGGTGGGGGGCCTGGCGGGGGTGCTGGTGCTG
>NZ_BAAAPF010000135.1:0-17783 GCF_039531005.1 Streptomyces synnematoformans | reverse complement strand
ACTCCCGGCGCGTGCCGCGCCGCCCGCGCGCCGTCGGCCAGCCGGGCGGGTGCCGCCGTGCCGCCCGCAGGGCGTTACGGGACGTTGTCGAACGGCGCCGTCAGCCGGCGCAGCAGCGCCGCCAGCTCCCGGCGCTGCTCCGCCGGCAGCTCCGCGAGGATCGCCCGCTCCTGCGCCAGCAGCGCCGCCAGCGCCGCGTCGGCGCGTTCCCGGCCCTCCGCGGTGAGGCGGACGAGCACCCCGCGCCGGTCGCTGGGGTCCGGCAGCCGCTCGACGAGGTCCTTCTTCGCCAGCCGGTCGATGCGGTTGGTCATGGTGCCGGACGTCACCAGGGTCTGGGTCAGGAGCTGGCCGGGGGAGAGCTGGTACGGCTCGCCGGCGCGGCGCAGCGCGGTCAGGACGTCGAACTCCCAGCCCTCCAGGCCGTGTTCGGCGAAGGCCAGCCGGCGCGCCCGGTCGAGGTGGCGGGCCAGCCGGCTCACCCGGCTCAGCACCTCCAGCGGCTCCACGTCGAGGTCGGGGCGCTCCCGGCGCCACGCCGCGACCAGCCGGTCCACCTCGTCCTGCATGCGATCAGTGTAGTGGGTCTGTCGACATGAAGTCTCTTGACATCGAGATATATTGGCGGAACGCTGGTCCCATGACCTCACCCTCCTGGGACCCGCAGCAGTACCTGCGCCACGAGGGGCCCCGCACCCGCCCTCTCATCGACCTCCTCGCCCGCGTCGGGGAGCCGCCGCGCAGCCCCGCCCGGATCGCCGACATCGGCTGCGGCACGGGCAACGGCACCGCGCTGCTCGCCGCCCGCTGGCCCACCGCCCACGTCACCGGATACGACAGCTCGCCCAGCATGCTCCGCGCCGCCGCCGCGCACGCCGGGCCCACCCCCGGCGGGGGCCGGATCGACTTCGCCCGCGCCGACCTCGCCGACTGGACGCCGGAGCCCGGGACGTACGACCTGATCCTCGGCAACGCCGTCCTGCAGTGGGTGCCCGACCACTGGGAGCACTTCCCCCGCTGGCTCGCCGGCCTCGCCCCCGGCGGCACCTTCGCCTTCCAGGTCCCCGGCAACTTCGACGCGCCCAGCCACGCCCTGATGCGGCAGCTCACCCGCGACCCCCGCTGGCGGGAGCGGCTGCGGGGCGTCCTGCGCGACCAGCCGGTGCTGCAGCCCGTCGCGTATCTGGAGCTGCTCTACGACCTCGGCTGCACCGCCGACGCCTGGGAGACCACGTACACCCACCTGCTGCACGGCCCCGACCCGGTGCTGGACTGGGTCACCGGCACCGGCCTGCGCCCCGTCCTCGACGCCCTCGGCGACGAGACCGACGCCTTCGTCACCGCCTACGCGGCCCTCCTGCGCACCGCGTACCCCCCGGGCCCGCACGGCACCCCGTTCCCGTTCCGCCGCATCTTCGCACTGGGAGTCACCCCGTGATCGGGGACGGCGTCCATCCTTCCGGGTGATGATCTGATGAGCCGCACTCCGGCGGTGAGATCGCCGCTAGCGTGACGTCGTCGCTTGTGCCGCTGCGACGCCCACGTCCACACACGCCCACGTCCACACACCGGAGAAGGAGGTGCTTCACGATGACCGCTCTCGCCCATGAGGTCCCGCCCGCCGCTCCCGAGGAGGAGCCCGAGCCGGGTCCCGGCCTCGACGAGGTCCTGTGGGACGTGTGGAAGGCCATGGAGCTTCCGGAGGGCTACCGGGCGGAGATCATCGACGAGTCCGTCGAGGTGTCACCCACAGGCCGCCGCCGTCATGGCATTCTCATCAACCGGCTGCGCCGCGCGCTGGAGGCGCACCTCGCCGACGGCGACCACGCCGCCTACCAGGACGGCAACGTCATCCACCGCCGGACGGTCCTCCTGCCGGATCTCTTCGTCGCCCCCGCCGACCTCGACGAGATCCCCGACGAGGACGACCTCGGCGTCGACGCCGCCGGTGTCGCCCTGGTCGTGGAGGTGACGTCCCCCGGCCGGCGGAACCTCGACCGGGACCGCGTGCGCAAGCGCCGCGCCTACGCCCAGGCCGGCGTCCCCGTCTACGTGATCGTCGACGACTTCGACGATGAGGGCACTGTCGCCGTGCTCAGCGACCCCAAGCCGGGCAAGGGCGGCTACGCGGAGGAGCACCGGGTGCCGTACGGCACCGACGCCGTCGTCCCGGAGGGACCGGCCAAGGGCCTCGTCATCGGCGACGACATCACCCGGCGCTGAGCACGCCCGCCCCCACCCTGGCGCCCGCGCTACGCCCGCCGGTGGCCTATCAGCCGCGGCTTCGCCTCCAGGTCGCCCAGGCCGTGCCAGGCCAGGTTCACCAGATGCGCCGCGACCTCCGCCTTCTTCGGCTTGCGCACGTCCAGCCACCACTGCCCCGTCAGCGCCACCATCCCCACCAGCGCCTGCGCGTACAGCGGCGCCAGCTTCGGATCGAAGCCCCGGGACTTGAACTCCAGCCCCAGGATGTCCTCCACCTGGGTGGCGATGTCGCTGATCAGCGAGGCGAACGAGCCGTGCGACTGGGCCACCGGGGAGTCCCGGACCATGATGCGGAAGCCGTCGGTGTACTCGTCGATGTAGTCCAGCAGCGCGAACGCCGCCTGCTCCAGCAGCTCCCGCGGATGGCCCGCCGTCAGCGCGCTCGCCACCATGTCGAGGAGCTGGCGCATCTCCCGGTCGACGACGACCGCGTACAGCCCCTCCTTGCCGCCGAAGTGCTCGTACACCACCGGCTTGGACACGCCCGCCTTCGACGCGATCTCCTCCACCGACGTCGCCTCGAAGCCGCGCGCCGCGAACAGCGTGCGGCCCACGTCGACGAGCTGCTCGCGGCGCTCCTTGCCCGTCATCCGCCGCCGGGTACGGCGCGGCGGCTTCCCCTCGCCGCCGTCACCGCTGTTGACCGCGCTGCTCTTACCGCCGGTAGCCACGGCTCCCATCATGCCGCGTCGGCGGCGGCCCCCTCACGGCGGGCCGCCCCGGCGGCGGCATCCTTGCCCGCATCCCTGCCCGGGCCGCCCCGCCCGGCGTCGCCGTCCTTGGCGCGCTTCGCCTCGATACGGGACCGGGACGGCCAGCGCACGTCGTACGCCCAGCCGAGCTTCTCGAACCAGCGGATGATCCGCGCGCTGGAGTCGATCTGGCCCTTCATCACGCCGTGCCGGGCGCAGGTCGGGTCCGCATGGTGCAGGTTGTGCCAGGACTCGCCGCCGGACAGGACCGCCAGCCACCACACGTTCCCCGAGCGGTCCCGGGAGCGGAACGGGCGCTTGCCGACCGCGTGGCAGATCGAGTTGATCGACCACGTGACGTGGTGCAGCAGCGCCACCCGCACCAGCGACGCCCAGAAGAACGCCGACAGCGCACCCTGCCACGACCAGGTGACCAGGCCGCCGATCAGCGGCGGGAGCAGCAGCGACACCGTCGTCCACAGCACGAACTGACGCGACACCCGGCGGATCGCCGTGTCCTTGATCAGATCGGGTGCGTACTTCTCCTGCGGCGTCTGCTCCTCGTCGAACATCCAGCCGATGTGCGCCCACCACAGGCCCTTCATCAGCGCCGGGACCGTGTCGCCGAACCGCCAGGGGGAGTGCGGGTCGCCCTCGGCGTCGGAGAACTTGTGGTGCCTGCGGTGGTCCGCCACCCAGCGCACGATCGGGCCCTCGACCGCCATCGACCCGGCGATCGCCAGCGCCACCCGCAGCGGCTTCTTCGCCTTGAACGAGCCGTGCGTGAAGTACCGGTGGAACCCGACGGTCACCCCGTGCAGGCCGACGAAGTACATGACCACCATCAGTCCGAGGTCGAGCCAGCTCACCCCCCAGCCCCAGGCCAGCGGGACCGCCGCAACCAGTGCGACGAACGGCAGCACGATGAAGGCCAGCAGCGTGATCTGCTCGACCGACCTCTTGTTCTCACCGCCGAGCGTCGCGGACTCGGCGGTGACCGTGGCCGAGCGTGGCTGCTCGTCGATCACATCGGACGGAGACGGCATGGGCATCCCTCGGAGGCTGGGGAACATGGACTGAGGAACGAGGAACATGGACTGCGGCATACGAAGCTGAGGCTACGGTCCCGTAACCTACGTTGGCGTAAGTATGGCATGCCTCAGTTGCGGGCTGAAAGAGGCACGTTCCCCACAGGCGTACAAACGCGCCCGTGTGGAAGGAACATCTCTTGAGTGCCCGCAGACGCCCGCTCCCATGCCGCAACCCGGGCGGCTTCGCCCACCCGGGCAACGAAGGGGGCCGACTAGTCTGGGGTCGTCGGACAGCGCGGTCCGCACCTCAGCCCGCCGCGCACCGCAGCGCGCGCGGGTGGAACCACCAGCGCCGCACGCCAAGGAGCCGCACCAGTGACCAGTGCCGACACCCACGCGCCCCGCCCCGCCGGAGCCGCGGGCCCCGACCCGGGCGCCGCGGCCGCCGGCAACGCCGAGCTGCGCGCCGACATCCGCCGCCTCGGCGACCTGCTCGGCGAGACCCTCGTCCGGCAGGACGGGTCCGAGCTGCTGGAGCTCGTCGAGCGCGTCCGCGCCCTCACCCGCACCGACGGCGACGCCGCCGCCGCGCTGCTGCGCACCGTCGACCTGGAGACCGCCGCCCGGCTCGTCCGCGCCTTCTCCACCTACTTCCACCTCGCCAACGTCACCGAGCAGGTGCACCGCGGCCGCGAGTTCCGCACTCGCCGCGCCGCCGAGGGCGGCAGCCTGGCCCGTACGGCCGACATGCTCAAGGACGCCGACCCCGCACACCTGCGCGAGACCATCGCCAGCCTCGGCGTACGCCCCGTCTTCACCGCCCACCCCACCGAGGCCGCGCGCCGCTCCGTCCTCACCAAGCTGCGCGACGTCGCCCGGCTCCTCGAAGCCGACGCCGGCACCTCCACGGCCGACCGCCGCCGCTGCGACCGCCGGCTCGCCGAGGACATCGACCTCATCTGGCAGACCGACGAGCTGCGCGTCGTCCGCCCCGAGCCCGCCGACGAGGCCCGCAACGCCATCTACTACCTCGACGAGCTGAACCGCGGCGCCGTCGGCGACGTCCTCGAAGACCTCGCCGCGGAACTGGAGCGCGTCGGCCTCGACCAGGCCGCCGTACTGCCGCCCGGCACCCGCCCGCTGACCTTCGGCACCTGGATCGGCGGCGACCGCGACGGCAACCCCAACGTCACCCCCCAGGTCACCTGGGACGTGCTCCTGCTGCAGCACGAGCACGGCATCACCGAGGCCATCGGCCACGTCGACGACCTGCGCTCCGCCCTGTCCAACTCCATCCGCAACGGCGGTGCCACCGACGAGCTGCTGGAATCCGTCCGCCGGGACCTGGAGCTGCTCCCCGAGATCAGCCCCCGCTACAAGCGGCTCAACGCCGAGGAGCCGTACCGGCTCAAGGCCACCTGCATCCGGCAGAAGCTCCTCAACACCCGCCGCCGCCTCGCCGAGGGCAGCGCCCACGTGCCCGGCCGCGACTACCTCGGCACCCAGCAGCTCATCGACGAGCTGACCCTCGTGCAGACCTCGCTGCGCGAGCACCGCGGCTCACTCGTCGCCGACGGCCGCCTCGAACGCACCATCCGCACCGTCGCCGCCTTCGGCCTGCAGCTCGCCACCATGGACGTACGCGAACACGCCGACGCCCACCACCACGCCCTCGGCCAGCTCTTCGACCGGCTCGGCGAGGAGTCCTGGCGCTACCTCGACATGCCCCGCGACTACCGCCGCGGCCTGCTCGCCAAGGAGCTGCGCTCCCGCCGCCCCCTCGCGCCCACCCCCGCGCCCCTCGACGCCGCCGGCGCCAAGACCCTCGGCGTCTTCGAAACCGTCAAGAAGGCCATCGACGCCTTCGGCCCCGAGGTCATCGAGTCGTACATCATCTCCATGTGCCAGGGCGCCGACGACGTCTTCGCCGCCGCCGTCCTCGCCCGCGAGGCCGGACTGATCGACCTGCACGCCGGCTGGGCGAAGATCGGCATCGTGCCGCTGCTGGAGACCACCGACGAGCTGAAGATCGCCGACGACCTGCTCGACGCCATGCTCTCCGACCCCTGCTACCGGCGGATCGTCTCCCTCCGCGGCGACGTCCAGGAGGTCATGCTCGGCTACTCCGACTCCTCCAAGTTCGGCGGCATCACCACCTCCCAGTGGGAGATCCACCGCGCCCAGCGCCGGCTCCGCGACGTCGCCCACCGGCACGGCGTACGGCTGCGCCTCTTCCACGGCCGCGGCGGCACCGTCGGCCGCGGCGGCGGCCCCACCCACGACGCGATCCTCGCCCAGCCCTGGGGCACCCTCGAAGGCGAGATCAAGGTCACCGAGCAGGGCGAGGTCATCTCCGACAAGTACCTCGTGCCGTCCCTGGCCCGGGAGAACCTGGAGCTGACCGTCGCCGCCACCCTCCAGGCGTCCGCCCTGCACACCGCGCCCCGGCAGTCCGTCGAGGCGCTCACCCGCTGGGACGCCGCCATGGACGTCGTCTCCGACGCCGCCCACGCCGCCTACCGCCGGCTCGTCGACGACCCCGACCTGCCCGCCTACTTCTTCGCCTCGACCCCCGTCGACCAGCTCGCCGAGCTGCACCTCGGCTCCCGGCCCGCCCGCCGCCCCGACACCGGCGCCGGCCTCGACGGGCTCCGCGCCATCCCCTGGGTCTTCGGCTGGACCCAGTCCCGGCAGATCGTGCCCGGCTGGTTCGGCGTCGGCTCCGGGCTGCGTGCGGCCCGGGAGGCGGGGCTCGACGCCGTCGTGGACGAGGCGTACGAGCACTGGCACTTCTTCCGCAACTTCCTCGCGAACGTCGAGATGACGCTCGCGAAGACCGACCTGCGGATCGCCCGCCACTACGTCGACACGCTCGTCCCCGACGAGCTGAAGCACATCTTCGCCGCCATCGAGGCCGAGCACGAGCTGACGGTCAGCGAGGTGCTGCGCATCACCGGGGAGTCGGAGCTGCTGGAGGCCAACCCGGTGCTGCAGCAGACGTTCCGCATCCGCGACGCGTACCTCGACCCGATCTCGTACCTGCAGGTGACGCTGTTGGGCCGGCAGCGGGAGGCCGCCGAGCGCGGGGAGGAGCCGGATCCGTTGCTGGGGCGGGCGTTGTTGTTGACGGTGAACGGGGTGGCGGCGGGCCTGCGCAACACGGGCTGACCTCCGGTCAGGGTGGCGGGGCGGCGTTGCTGCGGCGCCGGGCCCAGACACGTGCGCGCGGCTCTCACCCCGGGGTGAGAGCCGCGCGCGTGGTCGGCGGTGCCGTCGTCAGGACTGGCGGCCCAGGCCGCGGCGGCGCAGCACCAGGTAGCCGCCCAGGCCCAGGAGACCGGCCGCGACGACCGACACGCCGGTCACCGAAGCACCGGTCGCGGCCAGGCCGTCCGAGTCGTCGCCCCCGCCCTGCGCGCCCGGCGCGCTCGACGCGCTGGGCGTCGCGTCCGCGTCGGACCCGCCCGACGCACCGCCCTCGCTCGGCTCACCCGCGGGCTCGGAAGCCTGGTCCGTCGGGGTGTCCGTCGCCGGCATGCTGGTGGAGGGCGAGGGGCTCTCGGTCGGGTTCTCCATGGTCGGGCAGGTGTGCGAGAGGTTGAACAGCTCCAGCTTGCCGCCCTCCACCTCGGCCACCGCCGAGGTGAGCTGCGCGCCCGGCGCGGACGCGACGTTCGCGTGCTTCCCGGACGGCGGCCCGAACTCGGTGATCACCTGCTCGCCGCCGGGCTCGAAGGTCACCGTCAGCTTCACGAACTCGGAGGAGTTGCCGGGCAGGACGAAGTGCCACCCGTCCTGGTCCCGCGGAACCCCCGGGCACTCCTTCTCCTGCGGAACGCCTCCGGAGGTCGTGGCCGTCGTGCGCGGCAGCTCCTGCCGCAGTTCAACGGTGTACGTGTCCGTCGCCAGGGCCGACGGGGCGGAGAGCAGCAGGGACGCGGCGGCGGCCGCGGCCACCGCACCCACCGAGGCAATGGTGCGCATGGGATACCCAACTTCGTAAGTGAATGGCGTGCAGAGGGAAGTCGGGGGGCAGCTCAGCTTCCGTCTCCGGCGACCTGCAGGTCAAGGCATGTCGTGTACCGCTCATCCCGTTTCGGGGAGTCTGCGCGGAAAGGTCTTTGTCACGGTCTCGTGACAGACCCGCGGGTCAGCCGTTGTACGTGTTCTGGGCCCGCTCCAGGCCCTCCGTGACCAGCGCTTCCACGGCGTCCGCCGCACGGTCCACGAAGTAGTCGAGGTCCTTGCGCTCCGCGGCGGAGAAGTCCTTCAGCACGTAGTCCGCCACCTCCATCCGCCCCGGCGGCCGGCCCACACCGAACCGCACCCGCAGATAGTCGCGCCCGACCGACTTCGACAGCGACTTCAGCCCGTTGTGCCCGTTGTCGCCCCCGCCGAGCTTCAGCCGCAGCGTGCCGTAGTCCAGATCCAGCTCGTCGTGGACGACGACCAGCCGGTCGAGCGCAACCTTGTAGAAGCCCGCGAGCGCCGAGACCTGGCCGCCGGACAGGTTCATGTACGACATCGGCTTCGCCAGCACGATCCGGCGGCTCAGCGGCCCCGGCGGCCCCAGCCGCGCCTCCACGACCTGCGCACGCGACTTGTGCGCCTTGAACCGGCCGCCGGCGCGCCCCGCGAGCAGATCGGCGACCATGAACCCCACGTTGTGCCGGTTGCCCGCATACCCCGGGCCCGGATTGCCCAGGCCCACGACGAGCCACGGCTGCGCTGCGTCCGACATCTGCTGGCTCTCCCTGGAAGCGTGCTCGTCACCGGCGGACCGGCCGCGGACAGACGGCGGCGCCGGCGGCGCCGCCGGGCCGGAACCGGCGCCGGCCGGGGCACCCCCGCCGGCGGCCGGTCCCGGCCCGCCGTGCTCACTCCTCGGACGCGCCCACGCGGGCCTCGCCCTCGGCGGCCTCGCCCTCCGCGGCCTCCGGCTCCTCCGCCGCCTGCGACGCGACGACGTGCAGCACCGGGTCGTCCTCGGCCACCGCGAGCGTCACCCCCGCCGGCAGCTTGACGTCCTTCGCCGTCACCGTCGCGCCCTCCTCCAGGCCCTCGACGCTGACCGTCACCGACTCCGGGATGTGCGTCGCCTCGGCCTCCACCGGC
Organism: Streptomyces synnematoformans; assembly: GCF_039531005.1. Classification (NCBI taxonomy): domain Bacteria; kingdom Bacillati; phylum Actinomycetota; class Actinomycetes; order Kitasatosporales; family Streptomycetaceae; genus Streptomyces; species Streptomyces synnematoformans. Next base: position 8,680 of record NZ_BAAAPF010000135.1, on the reverse strand, counting down.
AGCGCGTGCAGCGTGTGCTCCAGCAGGTTCCCGCCCGGCGCCAGGTCGCCCTCCACCTGGATCGGGATCTCGACCGAGACCTTCTCGCCCCGCTTCACCACCAGCAGGTCGACGTGCGTCAGCACACCGCTCCGCAGGATGTCGCGCTGCACGTCCTTCGGGATGACCAGCTCCGACTTGCCGTCCACCTCAAGGCTGATCAGTACGTTCGACGTCTTCAGCGCCATCAGCAGGTCGTAGCTCGGCAGCGCCACGTGCCGCGGGGCGCCGCCGTGCCCGTACACCACACCGGGAACCTTGTCCTGACGGCGCAGCCGACGGGCCGCACCCTTGCCGGTCTCGGTCCGCGGCTCGGCGGTGATCTTGTACTCGGCCATGACTGCACTCCTCGCAGTAGGTGAAGCTGACGGGACGGTCACCCGGCCGCAATCGGCCTGCTACGAAGAGCGCGTCGATAACGGAGCACCGACCGGAACCGGACGAACCGGAGCGGCCTCCCTCGCCGAGCAACTCCGGGAGTCTACCCGGCGGCGGGAGGCCGCCCCAAGTCGAGGGCCGCCGACCGCCTCCGGCACGGCTACGCGTGCTCCTCGAAAAGGCTGGTCACCGACCCGTCCTCGAACACCTCGCGCACCGCCCGCGCGATCACCGGCGCCATCGACAGCACCGTGATCTTGTCCAGGTCCAGCTCACTCGGCGTCGGCAGCGTGTTGGTGAAGATGAACTCGCTGACCTTCGACCCCTTCAACCGGTCACCCGCCGGCCCCGACAGCACCCCGTGCGTCGCCGCCACGATCACGTCCTCCGCGCCGTTCGCGAACAGCGCGTCCGCCGCCGCACAGATCGTGCCGCCGGTGTCCACCATGTCGTCCACCAGCACGCACACCCGGCCCTCCACGTGCCCGACGACCTCGTGCACCGTCACCTGGTGCGCCACATCCGGGTCCCGCCGCTTGTGCACGATCGCCAGCGGCGCACCCAGCCGGTCACCCCAGCGGTCCGCCACCCGCACCCGCCCCGCGTCCGGCGACACCACCGTCAGCTTCGACCGGTCCGTCTTCGACGCCACGTAGTCCGCCAGCACCGGCAGCGCGAACAGATGGTCCACCGGGCCGTCGAAGAAGCCCTGGATCTGGTCCGTGTGCAGATCCACGGTCAGAATCCGGTCCGCCCCCGCCGTCTTCAGCAGATCAGCGATCAGCCGCGCCGAAATCGGCTCCCGGCCCCGGTGCTTCTTGTCCTGCCGCGCATAACCGTAGAACGGGACGATCGCGGTGATGCTCCGCGCCGACGCCCGCTTCAGCGCATCCACCATGATCATCTGCTCCATGATCCACTGGTTGATGGGCGTCGTGTGGCTCTGCATCACGAAACAGTCGGCCCCCCGCGCCGACTCCTGGAAACGGACGTAGATCTCGCCGTTGGCGAAGTCGAACGCCTTGGTCGGAACGAGGCCCACACCGAGCTGGTGCGCGACCTCCTCGGCTAGCTGGGGGTAGCCGCGGCCGGTGAAGAGCATGAGCTTCTTCTGGCCGGTCGTCTTGATCCCGGTCACAGCACGTTCTCCTCGGTGTCGGGGCAGGCGGCCGGGCGGGCGGCCGGTCGGGTGTCCTACTCACCGTACGCCCCCGAGGAGCCCCGTTACGCATGTGTCACCCCGCCTGACCGGCGGCCTCGTCCCCCGCACCCCCCTCACGACCCGCCGCCTCCGCCGCCCGCGCCGCCGCACTCCCCGGCCGCTTACGCGCCACCCAGCCCTCGATATTGCGCTGCTGACCCCGCGCCACGGCCAGCGAACCGGGCGGCACATCCTTCGTGATCACCGACCCCGCCGCCGTATAAGAACCGTCCCCGATAGTGACCGGCGCAACAAGCATGTTGTCCGCCCCCGTACGGCAATGACTCCCGATCGTCGTGTGGTGCTTCGCCAACCCGTCGTAGTTGACGAACACACTCGCCGCACCGATGTTCGTGAACTCACCGATCGTCGCGTCCCCCACATACGACAGATGCGGCACCTTCGTACCCGCACCCACATCCGCGTTCTTCATCTCCACGTACGTGCCCGCCTTCGCCCCCACGCCCAGCCGCGTCCCCGGCCGCAGATACGCGTACGGACCCACACGCGCCTCCGGCCCGATCTCCGCCCCCTCCGCAACCGCGTTCAGCACCCGCGCCCCCGCGCCCACCGCCGTGTCCGTCAACGTGCACCCCGGCCCCACCTCGGCACCCGTCCCCAGATGCGTCGCCCCCTGCAACTGCGTCTGCGGATGCACCACCGCATCCGCCTCACACGTCACCGTCACGTCGAACCACGTCGACGCCGGATCCACCACCGTCACCCCCGCCAGCATCGCGTCCCGCAGCAGCCGGTCGTTGAGCAGCCGGCGCGCCTCGGCCAGCTGCACACGGTTGTTGATCCCCAGGATCTCGCGGTGGTCCGCGGCCGGCGACGCCCCCACCCGGTGCCCCGCGGCACGCAGGATCCCCAGCACGTCCGTCAGATACTCCTCGCCCTGGCTGTTGTCCCGCCGCACCTGCGTCAGCGCGGACGCCAGCAGCTTCGCGTCGAACGCGAACACCCCGGAGTTGATCTCCCGGATCTCCCGCTGCGCGGCGGAGGCGTCCTTGTGCTCCACGATCCCCGTCACCGCCCCGGCCGCACCCTCGCGGACGATCCGCCCGTACCCGGTCGCGTCCGGCACCTCGGCGGTCAGCACCGTCACGGCGTTCCCGTCGGCGGCGTGCGCCCCCGCCAGCCGCGCCAGCGTCTCCCCGCTCAGCAACGGCGTGTCCCCGCACACCACCACCACGGTCCCGTCCAGCTCCACCCCGCCCCCGGCCAGCTCCTCCAGCGCGATCCGCACGGCGTGCCCGGTGCCGTTCTGCTCCCGCTGCACGACGGCACGCGCCCGCGGGGCGACCTCGCCCAGATGCGCGGTGACGGCCTCGCGGCCGTGCCCGACGACCACGACGAGGTGCTCGGGGCCCAGCTCACCGGCGGCGGCGACGACGTGCCCGACGAGGGAGCGACCACAGATGCGGTGCAGGACCTTGGGGGTCGCGGACTTCATCCGGGTGCCCTCGCCCGCGGCGAGTACGACGACGGCTGCGGGGCGGTTCGCGGTCACGTGAGGTCCTTACGCAGGCGGAATCGGGGATACCGGCAGGATACCGAGGGGGTACGCGGGGGTAACGCAAACGGGCCCCGGCGACCGCCGGAGCCCAGGGGGAGTTGCGCGTCGAAGCTCCCGGGGAAGGAATCGAACCCTCATTCAATGGACCAAAACCATTTGTCCTGCCATTAGACGACCCGGGATAGTTCGTCCCCGATGTCCGATTCGGCGACCGAGGCGGGTTGCGGCCACCACTATGCCGTACCGCCACCCATCAATGCGACGGCGGAGGCCCGCGCCTTGCGGAACGCGAACCCCCGGGCGGGCCCGGCGCGTCCGCGAATATGCGGTCGATTCGACAGTTCAGAGCTTATCGCGCGGTTTCGTGTGCGTTCGAATCCGTTGCGTGCTGACGAACCCGACGCCTGTCCGTGCGCTAACCGCCCTTACGCTGGTTGGTATGACCACGTCGGGGGAAGCCGTGAGCGAGGTCTCCGGGGGGCGGAGGCCGCTCTGGTGGTGGGGGCGGCGCCGGTCGATGGTGCTGGACGTGGGGCTGGCGGTGGCGTCGGTCGGGGAGTGTGCGGCGCAGGGGGTGCCGTTCGCCCGGGACACCGGGCTGCCGCTGGGGTTCGTGATCGTGCTGGGGGTCGTCGCGGGCAGCGCGCTGGTGCTGCGGCGGCGGTGGCCGATCGTCCCCGTGCTGGTGGCGATCGCGGTCACGCCCGCGGAGATGGGTTTCCTGCTGAACATCGTCGGCCTCTACACCCTGGCCGCCTCCGACATCCCGCGGCGCATCACCGGCGCGCTGGCCGGGATGTCGGTGTCCGCCGTGACCATTGTCACGTTCGTGCAGATGTACCGGACCTTCGAGGACCACGGCCGGGACTCCCCGGTGGCGCTGGCCGCGCTCGTCGCCGTGCTGATGTCGGTCGGCGTGACGTTGCCGCCGCTGCTGCTCGGGCTGTACGTGGGCGCGCGGCGCCGGCTCGTGGAGAGCCTGCGGGAGCGGGCCGACGGGCTGGAGCGGGAGCTGTCGCTGCTCGCGGAGCGGGCGGAGGAGCGGGCCGTGTGGGCACGGCGCGAGGAGCGGACGCGGATCGCGCGGGACATGCACGACGTGGTGGCGCACCGGGTGAGCCTGATGGTGGTGCACGCGGCGGCGCTGGAGCGGGTGGCGCTCAACGATCCGGAGAAGGCGGCGCGGAATGCGGCGCTGGTCGGGGACATGGGGCGGCAGGCGCTGACGGAGCTGCGGGAGATGCTGGGCGTGCTGCGGATGCCGGCCGGGTCGGTGGCGCCGCCGGGGGGCGGGGCTGCTTCCCGTGCCGGGGGCGCGGCGGGCGGAGACGGGTCTGCTGGGTCTGCTGGGTCTGCGGAGTCCGCCGGGGCGGGTGCGGAGGCGGCCTCCTCCGGGTCGGCCGGCGCCGGTGAGGCGGCGGCGGAGTCCGGGTCCGGCCGGGCGCCGGGTGGCGGCGGTGCCGTGGACGGTGGCGGGGCGGCGGGTCGGCGGCCCGCGGAGGTCGGTGCGGGGGCGAACGGCGGGTCGGCGGGCGGCGGTACGGGCGGGGGCGCGGAGTCCGGTACGGATGCCGGGGCCGGGTTCGGTACGGGTGCCGGGGCTGGTGCGGGCGCAGGGTCGGATGCCGGTGCCGGGTCCGGTGCGGGTGCTGGCCACGTGCGGGTCGGCGGCGGGGCGGAAGCCGGTGCCGGGGTCGGCGGCGGGGCGCGCGGGGCCGGGCGGGGCGCGTACCGCGGCGGGGGAGCGGGCGGCGCCGACGGTGCCGGCCCGGGGCCGGGTCTGGGCGACCTGGAGTCGCTCGTCGGCGAGTCCCGCGTCGCGGGCATGGCGGTGGACTTCGCGGAGGAGGGCGACCCCGGCCCGTACGCCGCCGAGGTGGAGCAGACGGTCTACCGCGTGGTGCAGGAGGCGCTGACCAACGTCCACAAGCACGCCCCGGGCGCCAAGACCCGGGTGCTGCTCGCGCACCGGCTCGCGGAGGTGGCGGTGCTGGTGACCAACGGGCCGTCCGACGGCGCCTCGCAGAGCGCCGGGCTGCCGAGCGGCGGGAACGGCCTGGTGGGCATGCGTGAGCGCGTGACGGGCCTGGGCGGCGGCTTCGTCTCGGGTCCGACGGAGGCCGGCGGCTTCCGCGTGTCCGCGGTCCTCCCCAGCGGGGCGTAGCGCCGGGCCCCGCGCCCCCGCCGTCGCGCAGCTACCGCGACCTACCCCGCCGCCTCCGCCGTGAGCCGCCGCGGCTCCAGCCCCGTCACCAGCGTCACCAGCGTTTCGTCCACGCTGCGGCCCAGGAACCAGTCCCCGGTGTGGTCCAGCGCGTACCCGCGGCCGTCGGCGTCGACCGCGAGCACCGCCTGCGCCGTGGTGCCGTCCGGGGCGAGTTCCGCGCCGAGCGGGCACAGCTCCGTCTGCAGGGCGCGGCCCAGGTCGGCGAGCGTCCGGGTCAGGTGGAGGCCGTGTATCGGGTCGACGTGCAGGTCGGCGGGGCCCAGCTGGCGGCCGGGGCCGTCGCCGACGATGCGCAGGCCGCCGAACTCGGCCCATGCCTCGACCGCCGCGGGGAACACCGCGTGCACGTGTCCGCCGGGGGACACGTGTGCCCGGAGCGCGTCGGCCCAGCTTTCGGCCTGTCTTATGTCCCAGCGGCCCGGCGCCCAGCCGGCCGCACGCAGCGCGCTGTCCACCTCGACGGGGAAGCGCGTGTGGTGCGCGGCCAGGTCGCGCGGGTCCGTGGGGACCACGGCTCAGTCCTCGGCGTGCGCGTCGCCGACGGTGCGCACGCCGAAGTGGGTGAGGAGGGCGGCGCAGGAGCGGCAGGGCGGCGCGTACCGCCCGTGCAGCGGGTCGCCGTCCTCGCGGATGTGCCGGGCGGTGATCTTCGCGTGCTTCAGGGCCCGGCGGGCTTCTCCCACGGAGAGCGGCTTGCGCGCGGCCCGTTTGCCGCGGGCGGCCTCGACGGCGGCGAGGTGCCGCGAGATCAGCACGGCCTCGGGGCAGCGGCCGGTGAACCGCTCGCGGCGGCCGCTGGCGAGCGTGTCGAGGAAGTCCTGGACCAGTGGGTGGAGCAGGGGGCCGCGGTCGGCGCGGCCGGCCGTGCAGGTGAGGGTCTGGCCGCGGACCGAGAGGGCGGCGCCGACGGCCGGCAGGACGCCGTCGCGTCTGCTGGCGAGGCGGGGTGCGCCGTCGCCGGGCGCCGTGTCGCGCCAGCCGGTGCGGGGGTCGGCCGCCGGGCCCGTCCCCGTCCCGATGTCGGTTTCCAGGTGTCCGTACGGTGTGTCCGTGTCGCCGAACGGGCCGCCCGTAGCGCCGTACGGGCCGCCGCCGGTGAGCGGATCAGCTGTGTCTGAGCGTGCGTGCATAGCGGTAAGAGCCTCCCCCGTGAAACTCCGCTGTCTCGCGTCGTCCAGCTTGCCACATACGTACGACACGACACCCGGGACGCTTTCCGCACCGGCGTGCGCCTGCTCCGCGCCGGGTCCGCCGCTGGGCAAGTCCGTCATTGCGGAGCAGATCACGCCGCTTGCCGGGGCGCTGTCTGACCAGGGCGGGACCGGCGGCCGTGGCACCCCATAGGCTGTGTTTTGACGGAGACCAACGGCAGGGGGCTTACGCGATGACGTCAGGTCGGCGAGGAACGACCGCCGCACCGCCCAACGCGGCATACGCCGGGCAGGTCGTGAACTTCCCGGACCCCGTCCGGGCTGCCAGACACCCCCGCGGCGTCCGGGTCGACGCCGCCGGTTATCCGGACTTCTCGCCGTACGCGCGCGCGGCGGCGGAGATCGCCGAGCCTCCGGAGGGTTTCGGCATCGACGAGCTGCGGCTGACGGACTACGTGTCGGCGAACGCGGCGCTGCGCGCGCAGGGCCACGAGTTGTGGTCCACGCTGCCGCCTTCGGCGACGCCGCACGGCTGGACGTGGCACCACGTCGCCGGGACGCGGCGCATGGAGCTCGTGCCGGCCGACGTGAAGGCGCTGCTGCGGCACCACGGGGGGCTGGCCACCGCGGCCGTCGACCAGGAGAAGCGGGGCACGCGCCCGCTGCAGGAGACCCGGCCGGTGCACTTCACGCTGCCGCGGGACGGTGCCGCGGTCACGGAGGAGCAGGTCGCCGGCGTCGAGGCGGATCTCGGTTACCGGCTGCCGGGCGCGTACCGCGACTTCCTGAAGGCGGCGGGCGGCTGCGCGCCGGTCGGCGCGGCGCTGGACCCGGAGCTGGGGCTGCTGGTCGACCAGCCGTTCTTCACGGTGCGGGACGAGGCGGCCGTCAACGATCTGGTCTACGTCAACAAGTGCCTGCGCGACCATCTGACGAAGGACTATCTCGGTGTCGCGTTCCTGCAGGGCGGGGTGCTGGCGCTGCAGACGAGGGGCCGCCGGCGCGGCAGCGTGTGGTTCTGCCCGTATGACGACGCACGGGACCAGGGCGATGCGGGCTGGTCGGTCGAGGAGCGGGTGGAGCGGCTGCTGCTGTTCTGCGGGGAGGACTTCGACGCCTTCCTGGACCGGCTGGTCGGCGGCCCGCCGGAGCTGGAGACCGTGGCGAATCTGATGGTGGACGGCGGCTTCGCGCGCGCCGTGCCGGTGGAGGGGTGAGACGGTGATGGTCACCTTCGCACAGGCGCAGGAACGCGCCGACTCGTGGATCAACGGCGGGGTGCCGGAGCAGCGGCGGCGCGAGGTCAAGGTGCGGGAGTTCGAGCTGGGCTTCGTGGCCTGGGCCGAGATCCCGGCCGGGGCGGTGCCGGAGGGCTCGGGGGCGCGGCTGGTCATCGCCCGCGACTCGGGCGACACGACGCTGTGGCCGGCGCTGCCGGTCGGCGAGGTGATCCGGCGCTACGAGGAGGAGTACGGCGGCGCGGAGGCGGCGGCGCCGCGGGAGGCGCAGCCGGGTGAGCGGGTGGATCTGGGGGCGACGTCGTTCCTGCTGACGCCGCCGGAGTGGCTGCAGGAGGCGGCGGACCAGATCGGTATTCCGCGGCGCGGGCCGGGTGCCTCGGGGGGCGGGGGCCGGCACGCGGCGCCGTCGGGCGGTCCGGGCGCGCCGGGTGGTCCGGGGTCCGCGGACGGCGGCTGGTCGTCGGCGCCGGGTGGTGCGGGTGCGCCGTACGGGCCGGAGGGCTCCGGCGGGTCGTCGGGCGCGGCCGCCTCCGGTACGCCGTCGGCGCCGGGCGGCTCCGGTTCGCCGTACGCGGCGGGGGGCGCGGGTGCGTCGGGGGCGTCCGGTTCGGTGGGTCCGCGGGTGGACCCGACCGCGCCCGCGGCGGCGGCGCCGACGCCCTGGAACGACACCAACTCCCGCGGCGACGACGACGCGGCTTCCGTGCCGCTGCCGGAGACGGTCCTGTCGTCGCAGCTCCCGGAGCCGCCGGACGGCCCGTACCCGCCGCCGCCCGGCGCGGGGAGCCAGCCCGGCGCGCCGGGGTCCCCGGGCGCCCCCGGCGCCGCGCCCTCCGGCGCGGGCGCCCCGCCCCCGCCCCGCCCGGGCCGCTACCCCCGCGCCCAGGGCGGGCCCGGCGCCCCCGGCGCCCCCGGCGCCCCCGG
>NZ_BAAAPF010000134.1:0-17877 GCF_039531005.1 Streptomyces synnematoformans | reverse complement strand
CCGCGCCGCCGTCCGCCGCACCCGCTTCCCCGGCGGCGCGGACGGCGCGGACGGCCCGGGCGGCACCGGCGGCACCGGCGACCGCCTGGTGCTGGCGGTGAAGGCCGCCGCCGCCCACGAGCTGCTGCACAAACTCCTCGACGCCTACGCGGCCGAGCCCGGCGCCGCCGCGGTCGAGGTGCTGCCCAGCGGCACGTGCGAGCAGGGCGACATGCTCCGCGACGGCCGCGCCGACGTGGCGCTCATGCACACCCCGTTCAACTCCCTCGCCGGCTTCGACAGCGAGGAGCTGACCACCGAGGGGCAGATCGCCGTCCTGCCCGCCGCGCACCCCCTCGCCGCGCGTACGTCCCTGACCCTGGCCGACGTCGCCGGCATCCCCGGCCTTCCGCTCGCCCGCTGGTCCCACGACACCCCCGGCCCCGGCCCCGTGATCCACGACCAGACGGAGCTGGCCCAGCTGATCGCCCTCGACCGCACCGTGGCGGTCTTCCCCGAGTCCGCCCGCGCCTGGCTGTGGGCCAAGCACGCCGCCGTCCCCCTGGCCGACGCGCCCCCGGTCGTCACCCACATCGCCTGGCCCGCGCACAGCCGCTCGCTCGCCCTCGCGCTGCTCGTCCGCACCGCCACGCGGCTGTGAGGCGCCCGCGCGCTACTCCGCCGACTGCGCCCGCTGCCACGCCAGGTAGTCCGCCACCAGCTCCGGCGGGTTGGCCTCCGCCGTGAGCGGGACCTGCTCCTCCGAATCGTCCATGTCGAACAGCACCACGGGCACCGGCCGCCCCAGCACCTCCGCGACCCGGCCCGTCCCGTGCAGATGCCGGGCCACCTCCACGCAGTCCTCGGCGAAGTCCGCGCACAGCACGCCGTACACCGTGGACCACCGGTCCGAGAACCGCTCCCCGTCCTCGAACCAGAGCCCCTTCGCCGTCGCCTCCGTCCGGTGCAGCACGGTGCCCACGGGGTCCTCCGGCACATGGCCGACGCGCTCGAAGCCCTCCAGGATCCAGTACGCGTACGACCACCGCACCTCGCCGCCGGGATCCGGCTCGCCGCGCGCCGCCGCGCACTCGCGGCGGACCTGCGCCTCGGTGTTGTAGCCGACGCGCACGTACGGGTAGCGGGCGTCCTGGTCGACGCGGTCGATCTGGAGGGCGACGACATAGATCTCGGGCCGCACCGCCACCGGGAAGGTGTCCAGGATCCGGTACGCCTCCTGCTTCAGGTGCTGCCGGAACGTCATCGCCGCCCGCCTGCCCCCGGGAGCGGCCCGGCCGGACCGGCGCGTGTCTGCACGGCGGGAGGCCCCCGGTCGGTCGGCGGGTGCAACCGCCGCCGGTGCCCGGCCGGTTGCACCCCGGTGGCGGACTGCGCTCGGTACGTTACCGAACCGGGCGCCCGGCGGGACAGCCGTCACGCCGCCGTCAGAACACGACCTCCGCCTCGTCCATCCTGTCCTCCGGCACCCGCTTCAGCTCCCGCGTCGCCTGCGCCAGCGGGGCCATCACGATGTCCGTGCCGCGCAGCGCCGTCATCTGCCCGAAGTCGCCGCGGTGCACCGCCTCCACCGCGTGCCACCCGTAGCGCGTGGCCAGCACCCGGTCGTACGCCGTGGGCGTGCCGCCGCGCTGGACGTGGCCGAGGATGACCGGCTTGGCCTCCTTGCCCAGGCGGCGCTCCAGCTCGACGGCCAGGCGGTTGCCGATGCCGGTGAAGCGCTCGTGGCCGTACTGGTCGATCTCGCCCTTCTGGTACTCCATCGTGCCCTCCGCCGGGTGCGCGCCCTCGGCGACGCAGATGACGGCGAACTTCTTCTGCCGGTCGAAGCGCTCCTCGACCATCTTGCAGAGGTTGCCGATGTCGAAGGGCCGCTCCGGCAGGCAGATGCCGTGGGCGCCGCCGGCCATGCCGGACTCCAGCGCGATCCAGCCGGCGTGCCGGCCCATGACCTCGACGACCATGACGCGCTGGTGGGACTCGGCGGTGGTCTTCAGCCGGTCCATCGCCTCGGTGGCCACGCCGACGGCGGTGTCGAAGCCGAAGGTGCGGTCGGTGGCGGAGATGTCGTTGTCGATGGTCTTGGGCACGCCGACGACCGGCAGTCCCGCGTCGGCGAGCATCGCCGAGGCGGTCAGGGTGCCCTCGCCGCCGATCGGGATGAGCGCGTCGAGGGCCAGCTCACGGCTCAGCTCCTCGGTGTCCTCGCAGGCTTCGCGGAGCCGGTCGCGCTCCAGCCGGGACGAGCCGAGGACGGTCCCGCCGCGGGCGAGGATGCCGCTCACGGCGTTGAGGTCCAGCTTGTGGTACCGCCCTTCGAGAAGGCCCTTGAAGCCGTCCTCGAATCCGATCACCTCGTCACCGTGACCGGCCACGGCCCGGTGGACCACCGACCTGATCACCGCGTTCAGGCCGGGGCAGTCTCCGCCTGCCGTGAGTACTCCGATGCGCATGTCTCTCCTGCTCGGTGCCGTCGCATGCATGCTCGAAGACGATTCTCCCATGCCCCGGAGGTCACCTGCCCGAACGGCCGGTTAACCCTCGGTCACACCGCGCGGTCAGCGAGCGGCCGGGGCGCGGTCGGGGCGCCGTCGGCGGGCGGTCGCCGCGCGCCCGCCCCCGGCCCGGCGGTATGGTCGGACGGGACCGCGACGGATGGAGTGCAGGAGTGGCCCGCAGCGTCTACGTCGCCGGCATCGGCCGCGGGGACGGCCGCCAGGTCGTCGAGCTGGGCATGATGGAGCTGCTCTCCCGCCAGGTCGACCGGGTCGGGATCTTCCGCCCGCTGGGCCACGCCGGCGCCGACGCCCCCGATCCCGTCTTCGACCTGCTGCGCGCCCGCTACCGGCTGAGCCAGCCGCGCGCCGGCGTGCTCGGCATGACGTACGAGAGGGCCTCCGTGCTGCAGGCGGAGGAGGGGACGGACGCGCTGGTGGCGCGGCTGGTGGGGCGGTTCCACGAGGTCGCCGCCGACTACGAGGCGGTGCTCGTCCTCGGCAGCGACTACGCCGACACCAGCATCCCCGCCGAGCTGGCCCTCAACGCCCGCCTCGCCAACGAGTGCGGCGCCGCCGTGCTGCCCGTCGTCGGCGGCGCCGGGCAGCCCGCGGACTCGGTGGCCGCCGAGGTCCGCAACGCCCACGACGCGTACGCCTCGCTCGGCTGCGACGTCCTGGCGATGGTCGCCAACCGCGTCGCCCCGGCCGCCGCCGCGCAGGTCCGGCAGGCCGTCGCGGAGCCCGGCGGGCACCTGCCCGTGCCGGTGTACGTCGTCCCCGAGGACGCCGGCCTCGCCGCGCCCACCGTCGCGCAGATACGGGACGCCCTCGGCGCCGGGCTGCTGGCCGGCGACGCCGGCGGGCTGGCCCGGGACGTACGCGACTTCGTCTTCGGCGGCGCGATGCTGCCCGCCTTCCTGCCGGCGCTGAGCGAGGGCTGCCTGGTCATCACGCCCGGCGACCGCGCGGACCTGGTCGTCGGCGCGCTGGCCGCGCACTCGGCGGGCTCCCCCGCCATCGCCGGGTTGCTGCTGACGCTGGACGAGCGGCCCGGCCCGGACATCATGGCGCTGGCCGAACGGCTGGCGCCGGGGACGCCGCTGCTGACGGTGGCCGAGGGGTCGTTCCCCACCGCCGCCGCGCTGGTGGGGCTGCGCGGCGAGCTGAACGCCGCCACGCCCCGCAAGGCGGACATCGCCCTCGGCCTCTTCGAGTCGCACGTGGACTCCGCGCAGCTCACCGGGCGGCTGACGGTGGCGGCGACCGGCCGGGTGACGCCGATGATGTTCGAGCACATGCTGATCGAGCGGGCGCAGAGCGACCGCAGGCACGTGGTGCTGCCGGAGGGTACGGAGGAGCGGGTGCTGCTGGCGGCGGAGGTGCTGGTACGGCGCGGGGTGTGCGATCTCACCCTCCTCGGCGAGGAGCAGACGATCCGCAAGCGCGCGGCGGAGCTGGGGCTGAGCCTGCCGCTGCTGGGCGCGGACGCGCCGGCGGTGCAGGCCGCGAACGCGCCGGCGGCGCAGGGCCCGGCCGCGCCGCCGTCGGCGCGGATCACCGACCCGCGCGTCTCGCCGCTGCGCGAGAGCTTCGCCGAGCTGTACGCGCAGTACCGCGCGCACCGCGGGGTCAGCGTGGACATGGCGTACGACGTCGTCGGGAACGTCAACTACTTCGGCACCCTGATGGTCCAGCAGGGCCTGGCCGACGCCATGGTCTCCGGCGCCGCGCACTCCACGGCGGCCACCGTGCGCCCGGCGTTCGAGGTGATCAGGACCGCGCCCGGCGCCTCGATCGTGTCGTCCGTCTTCTTCATGTGCCTGGCGGACCGGGTCCTGGTGTACGGGGACTGCGCGGTCAACCCCGACCCGGACGCCGAGCAGCTCGCGGACATCGCCATCCAGTCGGCGACGACGGCGGCGCAGTTCGGCGTGGAGCCGCGGGTGGCGATGCTGTCGTACTCCACCGGCACCTCGGGGTCCGGCTCGGGCGTCGACAAGGTGCGGCGGGCGACCGAGCTGGTCCGGGACCGGCGGCCCGACCTCGAAGTGGCCGGCCCGATCCAGTACGACGCGGCGGTGGACGCCACCGTCGCCGCCGCCAAGATGCCCGGCTCGCGGGTCGCCGGGCAGGCCACGGTGCTGGTCTTCCCCGACCTCAACACCGGCAACAACACGTACAAGGCGGTGCAGCGCACCGCCGGCGCGATCGCCGTGGGGCCGGTGCTGCAGGGGCTGAACAAGCCGGTGAACGACCTGTCCCGGGGCGCGCTCGTGCAGGACATCATCAACACGGTGGCGATCACCGCCGTACAGGCGCAGGGCGGTGCCGCACCGGCGCCGGGCGGGCGCTCATGACCGCCGCGACCCGGGTCCTGGTACTCAACTCCGGCTCCTCCTCGCTGAAGTACCAGCTCATCGACATGGCCGGACCGGTCCCCGGGGCGCGCCGCCCCGCCCGCGGGGTCGTCGAGCGGATCGGCGAACCGGGGAGCGGGGTGGCGGACCACGCGGCGGCGCTGCGCACCGTGGGCGAGGAGCTGGCCGCCGCCGGGCACGGGCTGGACTCCCCCGGCCTGCTGGCCGTCGGCCACCGCGCCGTCCACGGCGGCACCCGCTTCACCGGCCCGACGCTCGTCGACAACGGCGTGCTCGCGGAGATGGAGAAGCTCGTCCCGCTCGCCCCGCTGCACAACCCGGCGAACATCGCCGGCATCCGCGTCGCCCGCGACCTGCGCCCCGACCTGCCGCAGGTCGCCGTCTTCGACACCGCATTCCACGCCACCCTCCCCGAGCACGCCTGGCGCTACGCCCTCGACCCGGCCGTCGCCGACGCCCACGCGATCCGCCGCTACGGCTTCCACGGCACCTCCCACGCCTACGTCTCCCGCGCCGCGGCGGAGCTGCTCGGCCGCGATCCGGCGGGCCCCGGGGGGTTCAACGTCATCGTGCTGCACCTCGGCAACGGCGCCAGCGCCTCCGCGGTCGCCGGCGGCCGGTGCGTGGAGACGTCGATGGGGATGACCCCGTTGGAAGGGCTGGTGATGGGTACCCGCAGCGGGGACCTCGACCCGGCGGTGATCTTCCATCTCGCCCGGGAGGCGGGCATGGCCACCGACGCGATCGACACCCTGCTCAACAAGCGAAGCGGGCTCGTCGGCCTCTGCGGCGACAACGACATGCGGGAGATCGGCCGCCGGATCGCCGAGGGCGACGAGCGGGCGCGGCTGGCCTTCGACGTGTACGTCCACCGCATCCGCAAGTACGTCGGCGCGTACACCGCCGTGCTGGGCCGGGTGGACGCCCTCGCGTTCACCGCCGGCGTCGGGGAGAACTCCGCCGCGGTGCGGGCGGCGGCGCTGCGCGGCCTCGAAGGGCTCGGCGTGGAGCTGGACCCGGTGCGCAACGCGCTGCGCGGCTCGGGGCCGCGGGTGGTGTCCACGCCCGGCTCGGCCGTCGCGGTGGCCGTGGTGCCCACCGACGAGGAGCTGGAGATCGCCACCCAGACGCGGGACCTGGTCGGCGAGCGCGGCTTGTCGCTTCCTCCACCGCAATAATTCCGGTTGCGAACAAACCGATAGGATGCCGTCATGCGCCGAGCGAAAATCGTCTGCACCCTGGGCCCCGCCGTCGACTCCTTCGAGCAGCTCAAAGCGCTGATCGAGGCCGGCATGTCCGTGGCCCGCTTCAACATGAGCCACGGCTCCCAGGCCGAGCACCAGGAGCGTTACGACCGGCTCCGCAAGGCCGCCGAGGAGACCGGGCGGCCCATCGGGGTGCTGGCCGACCTGCAGGGGCCCAAGATCCGGCTGGAGACCTTCGCCGAGGGCCCCGTGGAGCTGATGCGCGGCGACGAGTTCACCATCACCACCGAGGACGTGCCCGGCGACCGGTCGATCTGCGGCACCACGTACAAGGGCCTGCCCGGGGACGTCTCCCCCGGCGAGCGCATCCTCGTCAACGACGGCGCGGTGGCGCTTGAGGTGCTGGAGGTGCGCGGCCCCGAGGTGCGCACGATGGTGATCGAGGGCGGCGTCGTCTCCGACCACAAGGGCATCAACCTGCCGGGCGTGGCGGTGAACGTGCCGGCGCTGTCCGAGAAGGACGTGGACGACCTGCGCTTCGCGCTGCGCATGGGCTGCGACATGGTCGCGCTCTCCTTCGTACGCGACGCGGGCGACGTCGCCGACGTGCACCGGATCATGGACGAGGCCGGCCGGCGGGTGCCGGTGATCGCCAAGGTCGAGAAGCCGCAGGCGATCGACCACATGGAGGAGATCGTCCTCGCCTTCGACGGCGTGATGGTGGCCCGCGGCGACCTGGCGGTGGAGTATCCGCTGGAGAAGGTGCCGATGGTGCAGAAGCGGCTGGTCGAGATGTGCCGCCGCAACGCCAAGCCGGTCATCGTCGCGACCCAGATGATGGAGTCGATGATCAGCTCGTCGCGGCCGACGCGCGCCGAGGCGTCCGACGTCGCGAACGCGATCCTCGACGGCACCGACGCGGTGATGCTGTCGGCGGAGTCGTCGGTCGGCAAGTACCCGATCGAGACGGTCAAGACGATGTCGCGGATCGTCACCGCCGCCGAGGACGAGCTGCTGTCGCGCGGGCTGCAGCCGCTGGTGCCGGGCAAGAAGCCGCGTACGCAGGGCGGGTCGGTGGCCCGCGCCGCGTGCGAGATCGCGGACTTCCTGGACGCCCGGGCGCTGGCGGCGTTCACCCAGTCCGGCGACACCGCGCGGCGGCTGTCGCGGTACCGCGCGTGCCAGCCGATCCTGGCCTTCACCACGGACCCGAGCACGCGCAACCAGCTCTGTCTGAGCTGGGGCGTGGAGCCGGTGCTCGTGCCGCACGTGGACAACACCGACGGGATGGTCGACCTGGTGGACGCGGAGCTGCTGAAGCTGAACCGCTTCCACGAGGGCGACACGATGGTCATGACCGCCGGGTCGCCGCCCGGGGTGCCGGGCACCACGAACATGGTGCGCGTGCACCACCTGGGCGGCGAGCGCTGAGCGGCGCGGCCGGACGCTACCGAACACGCGCCCGCACCCCCACACCTCTGGGTGGAGGTACGGGCACTGGGGGCCCAGCGGCGGGGAAGGCCGCAGCCGCACTGCTAAAGTCGCTTTGTCCGACAACCTAGTTGGCGGACCTACCGCCGGACTGGCGGGACGTCAAGCCTGTGGAGACCTTGTCAGACCACCACCCCCGGTGGCAGGGGCCGATGAAGCAGGAACCCATGGGAGCACCGCGCAGCGGTGCTGACCGGAATCGCCTGAATCACGCAGGCGAGGATGTCAATCGATGGTGTTCTCCAGGCCCGGCACGGTGAGGGTGCCCCCGAACTGACCGGCCTGGATCACCTGGACGTCGGTGAAGAACGCGAACGGCAGGTCCAGCGGCGGCGGGGTCTTCGGGCTGAACGTCATCGGGATCAGCCCGAACAGGTTGCCCTTCAGCTCCTCGGTGTACATGGTCACCGTGCCGTCGCGGATCGTCGAGGTGCTGCCCTTGTCGGCCCGTACGTGCGAGGTGTGCTTCCCGGGTCCGACTGCGGTCTGGTGCAGGTCGCGGATGTCCACCCCGTCGGCCGCGGTGTACTTCAGCACCTTCTTGACCGCGCCGCTGTAGGTCTGCACCTCGACGATGCCGTGGTACTTCAGGCCCTTGAGCGTGAGCTTGGTGCTCTCCAGCCGCCAGGGGTCGTCGGGCAGCAGCGGCAGCCCGGCCTCCAGCTCGGCGTTGGCGAGGGCCTCGGGATCGGCGGTCGGGCAGGGGAAGGGCTCCCTGCCGTCGGCGTCCGCGGCGGCGCCGTCCCCGGCGGCACCGGTGTCCGGCGTCTCGTCGGCGGGGTTCTCGGCCGTGTCCTCGACCTTGTCGTCCAGCTCCGCCACGGTGGCGCCGGCCTTGTCGGCGGCGTCGCGGATGGCCTTCTCGGTCTCGCTCTGCTCCTCGTCCGCCGCGGCGCCGGAGTCGCCGCCGCCGGAACCGCCGGAGCCGGAGTCACCCCCTGAGCCGTCCGCGCCGTCCGACGGCTCCGGTTCGGGCTCGGGTTCGGACCCGGATTCCGGCTCGTCCGGGTTGAGCAGGTCGCCGATCTTGCCGCCGAGGCCCAGCGGGTCGTACCAGGGGCGGGACTCCGACGGCGACGGACTCGGCTCCGCCTGACCGGAATCCTCCGCACCACCGGCGCCGGCCCCGGAGCCGTCCTCGTCGTCGCCGTCCGGCTGCTCCGCCGCCGGCCCGTCCGCCGCGGCCGAGGGGCTCGGCGACGGCTCGCCGCCCGGCTCCGCCGGCTCCCCGGCGCCGGGCGCGCCATCGCCCTCGGCGGCGTCCGCCGCGTCTCCGGCGTCACCGTCGTCCGCGTCGTCCGCGTCGTCCGCGGTCTCCTCGCCCTTCGGCTCGTCCGACTGCTCCGCACACGGCCCGGGACGCCAGCGGTCGGCCGGATCGTCCTCGGCGATCGCCGGCCGCGGGGTCAGGCCCAGGCCCAGGAAGACCGCCGTGGGCATGGCGGCCAGGGCTATCGCCTTGCCCGCCGGCACCCGGCCGAGCAGCGGCCTGCGCGGGGCCGCGTGCCGCGGGCCCCGGTGCACCGCCCCCGTCTGGTCATCCGGCCGCACGGTGCCTCCCGCCGTCGATGTCCTGGAGGACGTCCACGCCGGGCGCGTCGGCGGACCCGTCGCGGCCGCCGGTGCCCGCTCTCCTCCCCGGGCCCGTCTCCTCCGGCCCGTCGTCCGCGGCGGCGGAGCCGGCCGCGGGGTCGTCGCCGGCCGCGGTCTCTCGAGCGCGCCCGGCGTCCCCGCCGCCGGCGTCCCCGGCGGCCTCGGCCAGGGGTTCGCCCGGCGCCCACGACACGGCCAGCGCGCCGCCGACCATCGAGAGCAGGAAGCCCACGAGCAGGCCGCCGAAGTTGGACACCGGTATCGACACCAGCGCCAGCACGATGGAGGCGACGCCCGCGAACACCCGGACGACGCTGTGGAACCACATGGTCAGCCCGAGGGTCACCAGCAGCACGCCGATGATCAGGCCGCCGGCCCCCGCCTGCGTGGCCATCTGCAGGCTGAGGTTGCCGAGCTTGATGTTGTAGTACGGCAGCGCGCCGATCGGCACGCCGCCCGCGATGGTCAGCAGGCCCGCCCAGAACGGACGGGAGCCGCGCCAGGCGCGGAATCGCAGCCGCCAGGTGTTGAGGCGGCGCAGCAGGTCCGGCAACTCGGCGCTCATGATGACAGCTCCCCGGTACGGCAGTGCGGCTTACGTCAGTTGGGGCGGCGGCGGGGAGCGGTGGCCGCCTCCCCGCCGGCGGAGTGCCTGGTCAGAAGCACTCTTTGACGCCCTTGTGCAGCTTCATGCTGAGCCCGCTCAGCTTGAACGTACCGGCGCTGGTGGCCCAGGCGGTCTGCTTCACGTCGGTGAGGACGGCCTTGTCGGCCTCCTGCGCGAACCCGTTCGGGTTCGCCTTGTCGCCCTTGCCGATGCCGGGGCCCTTGGTGCTGGAACCGGCGGCCACCCCGATGTTGATGTTCTTGAACGTCGCGTCGGCGTCGAGCTGCGCGATGTCGATGTAGAGGTTCTTGGCCTCCACCGGCTTGTCGTCGCCTGCGTTCAGCACCAGGCTGACCGAGCCGAGCAGCGGGATGTCGGGGGTGACGACCGACTGGCACATCCCTTCGATCTTCGCGCTCTTGAAGGCGGATATCGCGACGGGCCGGGTGGCCTCGTCGCCGTTGAGGTCGTGTCCGCTGTCGACGCCCCCGTACTGGACGAAGCCGGTGCCCTCCAGGCGGTCGGCCGTGACCTTGAACTCCTGGCCCGACACGCTGAACGACGCCGCGAGCGCACCCTGGCCGAGCGCCACGCCGATCGCGGCGGTCGCCGCCAGGCTCGGCACCATGACCACGGCGAACCGCTTCCACCTGGTCCCACCACGTGCCTGGGACTCCATGCCTTTCCTCCTTCTCGGACGTACGTCCTGGGCCCGGGGCCGGTCCTCGGAGCGAGGGGATCCGCATGCGCACGCGGGCGCGGCTGGTGCGGGTCCGGGGCTTCGGGCGGCGGACGCGCTACGTCGAAGGGGGGTGATCACCCCCGAGCGACTCGTTGTCCGGACAGGCTCCGCTCCGCGCACACGCTCCGCGGGAACGGGGAACCCCCCTGTCCGGATGGCGATCGTGGTCCATCGGAAGGGGGGCGCACAAGGGGTTCGTTACCAACGAGTAACGCACGGGTGACGCAGATCCGGCCACATTGGCCGGATCCTGCACCCTGGGTCGCCGCTCCTCGCGGACGTACTCCACGAGAAAGCACGACAAAGACGGTCATCGGACCGCGCACGGGTTACTGCAAGTAACGCACCTCGGTCACGGTCAATTTTTGGCAAAGCGGCGCGGGGCCGCCTCACCGCGTCAAGGGCCCGCCCGGGCCCGCTCAGAACAGCACGCGGGCCAGCGCCTGCCGCCCCGCGGCCACCCGCGGGTCGTCGCCGCCGACGACCTCGAACAGCTCCAGCAGCCGCACCCGCGCGGCCTGCCGGTCCGCACCCGCGGTCCGCGCCACCGTGTCGACCAGCCGGCCGAACGCGTCCTCGACGTGCCCGCCCACCAGATCCAGGTCGGCGACCCGGATCTGCGCCTGCACGTCCGCCGGGTCGTCCGCCGCCTCCTTGCGCGCGGCGGCGGGATCGAGCCCCTCGACGCGGCGCAGCAGCTCGGCCTGCGCCAGGCCCAGCTTGGCCTCGACGTTGCCCGGGTCGTCGGACAGCACGTTCTGGTACGCCTGGATCGCGCCGCCCAGGTCGCCCCGGTCCAGCGCGTCGCCGGCCGCGGCCAGCGCGCTGTCGTACGGGCCCGCAGGCTCCTCCGGCGCCTGCTCCGCCGCACCGTCCGCGGCCTCGACGCCCTCGGCGGCGTCGCCGGCCGCCGGCTGTCCGACGATGCCGAACTGCTGCTCGGCGACCTTGATCAGCTCGTCCAGAACCTGGCGGATCTGCGGCTCGGGGGCGGCGCCCTGGAACAGCGGGATGGCCTGGCCGCCGACGACCGCGAAGACCGCGGGAATGGACTGGACGCCGAACTGCTGGAACAGCATCTGGTTGGCGTCCACGTCGATCTTGGCCAGCACGAACCGGCCGGCGTACTCCTGCGCCAGCCGCTCCAGCAGCGGGCTGAGCTGCTTGCACGGCTGGCACCACTCGGCCCAGAAGTCGACGACGACCGGGACCTCGGTGGAGCGCTGCAGGACGTCCTGCTGGAAGCCGGCCTCGTCGACATCGATGACCAGCCCGCCGGCTCCCGGGGCCGGCACGCCGTCGCGGGCGGCCTGGGCGCGGGCCGCCTCCGCCTTCTCCTTGGCCTCGGCGGCCGCCTTCACCGCGGCCAGGTCGACCGCTCCGCTCATAGACATGTTGCGTGGCTGCATACGCCCTATCCTCCCCCCTTCGCACGGCTCGTTGAACGGACGGGCTGCCGTTCGCTCGGTGAACCCGCCCGGAAGGGTTCGTCCCGGGCGGGTTTCCAGGTGCAGCAGAAGACACCGGCCGCTCGGGGGTGACTTACGCTACGGGTCGTAGCGTAACCCGCGTGTAGCGCCGGAGAGAAGGGATAAGGTCCAGCTCATGAGCCATGAGCCCCCCTCCGCCCGCCGCGCCGGCCGCCCGCGCAGCGCGACCGCGGACCGGGCCATCCTGGACGCCGCCCGGGCCGTGATCGCCGAGGCGGGCTGGGCCGGGGTGACGCTCGGCGGCGTCGCGGCCCGCGCCGGAGTGGCGAAGACCACCCTCTACCGGCGCTGGCCGGGCAAGAACGAACTCGTCCTGGACGCGCTCGCCGACCTCTTCGACTCGCTGCGGCTGCCGGACCACGGCAGCCTGGCGCGGGACGTGGAGGGCGTGGTGCTGCAGTTCGCCGCGCTGCTGCGGGAGCCGCGGACGCGGGGCGCGCTGATGGCGGTGCTGGCGGAGTCGACGCACGACGCGGCGCTGCGCGAGCGGATCCGCGGCTCGATCGTGGACCGGCAGAAGCACCTGGTGCTGCAGGGGCGCGAACGGGCGCGGGCGCGCGGGGAGCTGCCCGTCGAGCAGGACGCGGCGGCGGCGGACCGCAACGCGGACATGATCTTCGACGTGATCGCCGGCTCCGTGCTGCACCGGCTGCTGGTCAGCGCGGAGCCGGTGACGGCGGCCTGGGCGACCGCCTTCGCCACCCTGCTGACCCGGGGCCTGGCCGCCCTGACGGACCCGGCGGCCGGCCCGGACCCGCCGGGGCAATAGTCCCTCCGGGTCTACCGCCGCCGGACCCGGGGCGGGATGCTGGCACCCACCGCGGGGAGGGACACCATGAGGGCGATCGTCCAGGACCGCTACGGCCCGGCCGAGGTGCTGCGGCCGGCCGAGGTCGACAAGCCGGAGCCCGGTGCGGGCGGGATCGTCGTACGGGTACGGGCCGCCGGCGTCGACCCGAGCGTGTGGCACCTCATGACCGGCCGGCCGTATCTGATGCGCCTGATGGGCTTCGGCCTGCGGGCGCCGAAGGTGCGGGTGCGCGGCTGGGACGCCGCCGGGACCGTCGAGGCCGTCGGCGCGGGCGTCACCCGCTTCGCGCCGGGCGACGACGTGTTCGGCATCGGCAGCGACGGGACCTTCGCCGAGTACTGCCGCGGCCCCGCGGAGATGTTCGCGGCCAAGCCGGCGGGCGTGGACTTCGACGCCGCCGCGGCCGTGCCCACCTCCGCGATCACCGCCCTGCGCGCCCTGCGCGACGCGGGCGGGCTGCGGACGGGCGGGCACGTCCTGGTGCTCGGCGCCGGCGGCGGCGTGGGCACGTTCGCCGTCCAGCTGGCCAAGGCGCGCGAGGCGGAGGTCACCGGCGTCTGCGGGACGGACAAGACCGAACTGGTCCGCTCGCTCGGCGCGGACCACGTGGTCGACTACACCGAAGAGGACGTCACCGCCGGCGCCGCCCGCTACGACCTCGTGCTCGACACCGCCGGCAGCCGCCCGCTCGCCGCACTCCGCCGCGTCCTGGCCCCGCGCGGCACGATCGTCCTCGTCGGCGGCGAGGGCGGCGGCACGTGGCTCGGCGACCTGCCGCGCTCCCTGGGCGGCTCCGTACGCTCGCTGTTCTCCGGCCGGAAGGTGAAGGCGCCCTACGTACGCCCCACGCCCGGGGACGTCGAGGAGGTGCGCGGCCTGCTGGAGTCCGGCACGGTCGAGCCGGTCGTGGGCAGGCGGTACGCGCTCGACGAGGCCGCCGAGGCGATCCGGGACTGGGAGAAGGGCCACACGCGCGGCAAGTCCGTCCTGGTCGTGTGACCCCGCTCCCCCGCCCTCCCCGGGCCCGTACGGGTCAGAAGGCGGCCGGCTCGGTGTAGCCGCCCCACTCCTCGCGCAGGGCGCCGCAGATCTCGCCGAGCGTGGCCTCCGCCCGCACCGCCGCCAGCATCGGCTCGATCATGTTGCCGCCGTCCCGGGCGGCCGTGAGCATGCCGTCCAGCGCGGCGCGCACCCGGGCGTCGTCGCGGGCGCCCTTGCGGGCGGCCAGCGCGCGCACCTGCTCGCGCTCCACCTCGTGGCTGACCCGCAGGATCTCCAGGTCGTGGGTGACCGAGCCGGTGTGGCCGTTGACGCCGACGATCTTCTTCTCGCCCTTCTCCAGCGCCCGCTGGTAGCGGAAGGCGGACTCGGCGATCTCGCCGGTGAACCAGCCGTCCTCGATGCCCCGCAGGATTCCGGAGGTGATCGGCCCGACGGGGTGCCTGCCGTCGGGGTGGGCGCGCCGGCCGCGCTCGCGGATCTGCTCGAAGATCTTCTCCGCGTCGGCCTCGATCCGGTCGGTGAGCTGCTCGACGTACCAGGAGCCGCCGAGGGGGTCGGCGACGTTCGCCACGCCGGTCTCCTCCATCAGCACCTGCTGCGTGCGCAGCGCGATCTCGGCGGCCTGCTCGCTGGGCAGCGCCAGGGTCTCGTCGAGGGCGTTGGTGTGCAGCGAGTTGGTGCCGCCGAGGACCGCGGCCAGCGCCTCGACGGCGGTGCGCACCACGTTGTTGTACGGCTGCTGGGCGGTCAGCGACACGCCCGCGGTCTGGGTGTGGAAGCGCAGCCACTGCGCCTTCTCGCTGCGCGCGCCGTACACGTCGCGCAGCCAGCGGGCCCAGATGCGGCGGGCGGCGCGGAACTTGGCGATCTCCTCGAAGAAGTCGACGTGGGCGTCGAAGAAGAAGGACAGGCCGGGCGCGAAGGAGTCGACGTCGAGCCCGCGGGACAGGCCCAGCTCCACGTATCCGAAGCCGTCGGCGAGGGTGTACGCCAGCTCCTGCGCGGCCGTCGAGCCGGCCTCGCGGATGTGGTAGCCGGAGACGGACAGCGGCTTGTACGCGGGGATGCGCGCGGCGCAGTACTCCATCAGGTCGCCGATGAGGCGCAGGTGCGGCTCGGGCTGGAAGAGCCACTCCTTCTGCGCGATGTACTCCTTGAAGATGTCCGTCTGCAGCGTGCCGTTGAGGACGCCGGGGTCGACGCCCTGGCGCTCGGCCGCGACCAGGTACATGCAGAAGACCGGGACGGCCGGGCCGCTGATCGTCATCGAGGTGGTGATGCCGCCCAGCGGGATGTCCCGGAACAGCGCCTCCATGTCGGCGGCGGAGTCGACGGCCACGCCGCAGTGCCCGACCTCGCCCAGCGCGTGCGGGTCGTCGGAGTCGCGGCCCATGAGGGTGGGCATGTCGAACGCGACGGACAGGCCGCCGCCGCCGTGGCCGAGGATGAGCTTGTAGCGCTCGTTGGTCTGCTCGGCGTTGCCGAAGCCGGCGAACTGGCGGATCGTCCAGGTGCGGCCGCGGTAGCCGGTGGCGTACAGGCCGCGGGTGTACGGGAACTCGCCGGGCCAGCCGATGCGCTCGAAGCCCTCGTAGACGTCCCCGGGGCGCGGACCGTAGACGGGCTCGACGTCGTCGCCCGAAAGGGTGGTGAAGTCCGCGTCACGTTTGCGGGCCGCGTCGTAACGCGCCTGCCAGCGGCGCCGGCCGTCTTCGAGGGCCGTGGTGGCGTCAGCGTCCATGCCGTACCGCCTCTCCGTGCGCGCGGATCGCGCTGCGCACTTAGTAGGACGTCCTACTAAGTGTCGCACGCCCCGGGCGCGGCAGCGCAAGACGTGGCCCGGGTGGGGGTGGTCACGGGGGGTCCCCGGCGGGGTTTAGGCTCGATGCCATGAAGAAGAGCGTCCTCACCCGCTACCGCACGATGGCGTACGTGACCGGCGTGCTCCTGATCCTGCTGTGTCTCGGCATGATCGGCAAGTACGCCCTGGACCTCTCCGGTGCGGACGGCTTCACGAAGGTCGTGAGCATCGCCCACGGCTGGCTGTACATCGTCTACCTGGTGTGCGCCTTCGACCTCGGCTCCAAGGCGAAGCTCCCGATCGCCAGGCAGGTGTGGGTGCTGCTCGCCGGGACGGTGCCGACGGCGGCGTTCTTCGTCGAGCGGAAGCTCACCCGGGAGGTCGAGCCGCTGGTCGCCCGCGACGGCGCGCCCGCGGCCGCGGAGGCGTCGACGTAGGCGTACGCGGCCGGTCCGCGCGGGCTACTGCTCGAAGTCGCCGGCGGCTATCCGCAGCGGGCGCAGCATCGAGAAGATCTCCGCGCACTCCTCCTCGCTGTACGCGCTCAGCCCGAAGTCCATCGCCATGAGGTCGCGCGTCGCCTCCTCGACGATCTCGCGCCCCCGCTCCGTGATCGAGGCGAGCGTGCCGCGGCCGTCGTTGGGGTTGGGGCGCTTGGCCACGTAGCCGGACTTCACCAGCCGGTCGATGGTGTTCGTCACCGACGTCGGGTGCACCATCAGCCGCTCGCCGATCTTGGACATCGGCAGCTCGCCGGCCCGGGAGAAGGTGAGCAGCACCAGCGCCTCGTAGCGCGCGAAGGTCAGCCCGTACGGCTTGACGACGGCGTCGACCTGCGCCAGCAGGATCTGGTGGGCGCGCATCACCGAGGTGATCGCCCCCATGGCGGGCACGGCTCCCCAGCGCTGGCGCCACAGGTCGTCGGCGCGCGCGATGGGATCGAACGACAGGCTCAGCGGCTTTGGCACGTCAGCGACCCTACCGCCCGGTCAGGGCGCGGTCAGCCCGATCTCCGGCTTCGGCCGGGTCCGGCGCACCTCCAGGCAGACGAACAGCGAGCACAGCGTGCCCGTCACCCCGACGGCGGCGACGGCCAGGTGCACGGGCACGAACTCCGCGACCGCGCCCGCGCCGCCCATGCCCACGCCCTGCAGCGTCATCAGCCCCGCGGTCTGCAGCGTCATCGCCCGGCCGCGCATCTCCTCGGGCACGGCGGCGACGAACCACTGGTCGAGGCCGAGCGAGTACGAGATGCCGAAGCCGGTCAGCACCAGCAGCGGCAGCGCCCAGCCGAAGGAGGGGTGCGCGGCGAAGCCGATCGCCGGGACCGTGCACAGCACCGCCACCGGGAAGACGATCCGCTCCCGGCCGCGCGGGCCGAGCAGCGAGCCGGCGAGGATCTCGCTGGTGACCGCGCCGACCGGCATGCCGGTCATGAGCAGGCCGAGCCCGATCGCGCCGATGCCCAGCTCGTCGGCGTACGCGGCGGCCAGCGCCTCGGGGGCGACGACGAAGGCCGGCGGGATCCAGGTGAGCAGCAGCAGCGCCCGGATGCGGCGGTCGCGCAGGAACGTGCCGGCGGCGGCCAGCGAGGCGGCGACGGTGCTGGCGCGGCCGGGCGGCCCGCCTGCGGTGGCCCCGTCGGTGGCGGTGGCGGCGGGGGCGGCCGAACGGGCCGGGCGGGCGCGGGTGCCGAAGCGCAGCACCAGCGCGGAGCCGACCATGCCCAGCGCCGTCACCGTCAGCGTCGCGCGCGGCGAGAAGGCCGCCAGCAGCCCGCCGAGGGCGAAGCCGACGAGCTGCGCCGCCTGCGCGGTGAGCCGGATGACGGAGCGGCCGAGGACGAACCGGTCGCCGGTGCCGAGGATGTCGGCCAGCGTGGCGATCCGGGTGCCGGTGAAGACCGGCGAGATGACGCCGGCGACGCACCGCAGCGCCAGCAGCGCGGCCACGGGCATCCCCGGGAGCACCATCGCCGCGAAGCAGGAGGCGGCGAGCAGGTCGCAGGTCACCAGCACCCGGCGGGCGGGCAGGCGGTCGGCGACGGAGGACAGCAGGGTGCCGCCGAGGAGGTACGGCAGCATGCCGACGCCGAGGGTCAGCGCGCTCAGCAGCGGGGAGCCGGTGCGGTCGTAGACGAGGACCGTCAGCGCGATGGCCGCGACGACCTCGCCGAGGATCGACATGACGTGGGCGGCGAAGACGAAGCGGAACTCGCGGACGCGGAAGACGTCGGCGTAGCGGGCGCGCGGGTCGGCGGCG
>NZ_BAAAPF010000133.1:0-17917 GCF_039531005.1 Streptomyces synnematoformans | reverse complement strand
CGACGGGCGCGAACCCGCCCCCCGCGATCCACACCCCCCCGAACCCCCCGTCGTCGTGCCCCTCGGCGCGGCCGACACCCTGCACCCCGGCCGCGACCCGTGGCCGGACGAGCGCCCCGGCGCCACCGTGCACCTCAGCTCACGCGCGGTGCTCGTCGGCCCCTGGGGCGCCGAAGGGGATCCGGCCGCAGGCGGACCGCCCGCACCGCGGCCCGCCTGCGGCCGGTGCCTCGCGATGCGCTGGCAGCGGCTGCGCACCCGCTCGGAACGGGAGGTGCTGGAGGGCGGGTTCGCGCCCGTCGGCGGCGCGGCGTGGCCGGTGCTCACCGACCACGTCGCCGACGCCGTGTGGGCGGTGTGCCGGGCGGTCGCCGGCCGCCGCTCGCCCGACGGGCTGGCCCGCGTCACCCGCGTCGACCTCGGCACCCTCGCGCTGGCCACGTTCCCGCTGCTGGCCGAGCCGCTCTGCCCGGCCTGCGTGACGCCCGGCGACGACGCGCCCGAGCACGGCCGCATGTACCTCGCTCCCACCCCGAAGCCGGACCCCGGTGTCTACCGCGTCACCCCGCTCGCCGCCCTCGACCTCCCCGAGGCGGCCCTCGCCAACCCCGTCTGCGGCGCCCTCGGCTCCACCACCCACCTCAACCCCGCCTCCACCACCACCGCGCCGATCTCCGGCAGCGCCTTCGTCCGCGGCTACGCCGGCCTCAACGACGTCACGTTCTCCGGCCAGGCCGACGCGTACGCCACCAGCCGCACCCTCGCGTACCTGGAGGGCCTGGAGCGCTACGCCGGCACCCACCCCCGCCGCGGCCTGCGCCCCGTCACCGCCGCCTTCGACGAGCTGGCCGCCGAGTGGGGCCGGACCACCGTCGTCGACCCCCGGCGCACCGGGCTCTACGCCCCGGAGACGTACCGCGACGACCCGATGGTCGACCCGTTCGACCCGGCCCGCCCCATCCCCTGGATCTGGGGCCACTGCCTGCGCGACGACCACCCCGTGCTCGTACCGGCGCGGCTGGTGCACTACAGCGCCGGGCTGCCCGACGACAACTTCGTCTTCGAGTGCTCCAACGGCTGCGCCACCGGCGGCTCGCTCGCGGAGGCCGCGCTCTACGGGCTGCTGGAGCTGATCGAGCGCGACGCCTTCCTCCTCGCCTGGTACGGCCGCGGCCCGCTCACCCGCGTCGACCCGCGCTCCACCGGCGACCCGCGGGTGCGCGGCATGCTGGACCGGGCGGCGCTGCTCGGCTACGCGGTACGGGCCTTCGACACCCGCAGCGACCTGGGCATCCCGGTGATCACCACGGTGGCGGTACGGGCGGACGGCGGCCCCGGGCTGCTGTCCTTCGGCGCCGCCGCCGGCCTCGACCCGGCGGCCGCGCTGACCGGCGCGCTCAGCGAGGTGCTGACGTACATCCCGCACCTGCCGTACCAGGTGGCCGAGCGGCGCGCCGAACTGGAGGCCATGGCCGAGGACTTCGGCCGCGTCCGGCAGCTGAAGGACCACGCGCAGCTCTACGGGCTGCCGCGGATGGCCGAGCACGCCGGGGACTTCCTGACGGACGACCCGGCGCTGCCGCTGGCCGAGGTGTACGCCGACTGGGCGCAGGTGCGGCCGGCGACGCTGGACCTGCGGGACGACCTGCGGCTCCTCGTCGACGCGCTGGCGGCGCACGGGTACGACGCGGTGGCCGTCGACCAGACGACGCCGGAGCAGCGGGCGGTGGGGCTGCGGACCGTCGCGACGCTGGCGCCGGGGCTGCTGCCGCTGGACTTCGGCTGGCACCGGCAGCGGGCGCTGCGGATGCCGCGGCTGCTGGCGGCGGCCGCGGAGCGCGGTGCGGCGGGCGGCGACGGTCTGCGCGCGGTGCCGCACCCGTTCCCGTAGCGGAGCGGCCGCGACGGCGCAGCCACAGACATGCCCACAGAGATGCCGCAGCCCTCCCGGGAGGAACGGACCCGTCCCGGGAGGGCTGTCTCCGGGTGCGGCGCTACCGACGGTGCGTCAGGCGCTGCACGAGGTGGTGCTCGTGGTGCTGGAGCAGGTGGAGGTGGACGAGCAGGAGGTCGAACCGGCGAGGACGACCTCGGCCTGGTCCGAGTAGTCCGAGATCTCGAAGGTCTCCGACTCCAGCTCCAGGATCTCGTCGGCGAGGGTGGAGAGCGCCTTGTCAGCCATGGGAACTCCTTCTTCCGTATCCGAGGGCGGGCCCGCCGCCCGTGCGACCGGCGGATCCCCGTGGTTGTCCCGAACATTGAATCGACCGCCGCTGCCACCACCGGCCCCGTTTCGCTGTCACTTCACTGACACCCGGCGACAGGGAGGTGAGTCCGCGTTGATCACCGCGTCGGGCAGGGTGGAACTGCTCGGGGGTCTCAGCAGAGGAGCGTGGCGCGCATGGCCGTACCCGCGGATGTCCTCCGGTCCGCCGTGGAGTGCTGTCTCGACGTCCACCTCCACCCCGAGCCGTCCGGCGCCGAGGAGCGCACCGCCGGGGTGCTGGCCGACCGGCTCGCCGCCGACGGCTACGCCGTCACCCGCGGCGTCGGCGGCCACGGCGTCGTCGGCCTGCTGCGCCGCGGCGCGGGCCCGACCGTCCTGCTGCGCGCCGAACTCGACGCGCTGCCCGTCACCGAGGACACCGGGCTGCGCTACGCCAGCACCGTCCCCGGCGTCGCCCACGCCTGCGGCCACGACCTGCACCTCGCCGCGCTCGGCGGCGCCGCCCGGCTGCTCGCCCGGGACACCGGCGGCTGGCGCGGCACCGTCGCCGTCGTCGGCCAGCCGGCCGAGGAGACGCTCGACGGCGCGCTGGCGATGCTGCGCGCCGGGCTCTACGACCTCACCGGCCCGCCCGACGCCGTCCTCGCCCAGCACACCGCACCGCTGCCCGCGGGCACCGTCGCCCACGCCGACGGCGGCCCGCTGCTGGCCGGCACGGCCGCGGTCGACGCGGTGCTGCACGGCGCCGGTGGGCACGCCGGGGCGCCGCACCTGACGGTCGACCCGGTGGTGTCGGCGGCGGCGGCCGTGCTGCGGCTGCAGACCCTGGTGGCCCGCGAGCGGGCCCCGGCCGAGCAGGCCGTGCTGACCGTGGGCCGGCTCGCGGCCGGCACCGAGGCGAACGTCATCCCCGACCGCGCGGAACTGGGCATCAGCCTGCGGGCGTTCGACGAGGGCACCCTGGACCAGCTGCTGGCGGGCGTACGCCGGGTGCTGGCCGGCGAGGCGGCGGCCGCGGGCGCGCCGCGGGACCCGGAGGTGACGGTGCGGGCCCGCTCGCGGGCGCTGCAGCCGGACGCGCCGCTGACGGCCCGGCTGCGGGCGGCGCACGTCGCGGCGCTGTCCCCGGCCCGGGTGCTGCGCTGGCAACCGGCCACCGCGGCGGAGGACTTCGCCTGGTACGGCCCCGCCGGCGCGGAGGTGCACGGCGCCCCCGGCGTCCGGCTCGGCTACTGGATGCTGGGCACGGTCTCCGCGGCGGCCCGCCGCGAAGCGGCGCGAACGGGCCACCCGGTGCCGGGGAACCACTCGCCGCGGTTCGCGCCGGACCTGCGCACGGCGCTGCCGACGGGCATCGAGGCGCTGACGGCGGCGGCGCACCGGGCGCTGGCCGCGGACGACCCGCCGGACGCCGGCGCGGACGCCGGCGCCGGTGCAGGTGCCGGCTCCGGTTCCGGCGAGGGGGACGGATGACCGGGGGCGGCGGCCGGACGGTCGAGGTCGCGTTCGTACGGCAGGACTTCGACGCCCCGCCGGCGGAGACGACGGCGGTCCGGCTGCTGTGGCTGCTGCGGGCTCACCTGCCGCACGAGCTGCGGGTGGAGTCGGAGCGGATCCGGCTGACGCTCGCGGTGCCGGAGGGCGGGACGGCGGTGGGGGCGGAGCGGGCGATGGGCGACGTGCTGTCGCACCGGGCGTGCGTGGGCTGGTCGGTGGAGAGCTGAACGCGGTGGAGGTGCCGAACGGGGTGGAGGTGCCGAACGGGGTGGAGGTGCCGGACGCCGCTCAGACCCAGCCGCGCTCCCGGGCGAGCAGCGCGGCCTGGGCGCGGGTCGAGGCGCCGAGCCGGCGCAGCACGTCGGCGATGTGCCGGCGGTACGTACGCACCGAGACCCCCAGGTCCCGGGCCCCCGTCTCGTCCTTGCCCACCTCGCACATCATCCGCAGCACCCGCAGCTCCGCCTCCGACAGCTCCGTCTCCGGCTCCTCGCCGGGCTCGCGCAGCTCGACGGAGACGTCCTCGGCCTGCTCCCACACCTTCTCGAAGAGCCCGGACAGCGTGCTGACCAGCCCCGGCCCCCGCACCATCAGGGCGCCGTGGTCGCTGTTCTTCGGGTCCTTGGGCATCAGGGCCACCCGCCCGTCGTACACCGCGAGCTGGTCCGTGATCTCCTCGACCACCCGCACCTCCCCGCCGCGGGCGAGCAACTCCCGCACGTGCCCCGCGACCCGGGGATGCTGCAGCGTGTCCGCCGGCAGCACCAGCCGCCGCCGCACCCCGCGCTTCAGCGCCCGCCACTCCACCGCGCGCCGCTTGAGCACCGCCTCGGACATCAGGTGGAAGCCGGGCTCGACGGAGGCGATCTCCTCCCGGGCGAAGAAGACCAGCTCCTCCATCTTGTTGCTGAGGTCCGCCCGCTCCTCGATCTCCTCCACCCCGTGCTCGCCGCCGTACGCGCCCCCCGAACCGCCCTCCGCCGAGGCCCCCGAGCCCGTCACGTCCTCCGCCCGCAGGGTGGCAAGAACGTGCCGGCTCTGGGTGATCCGCTGGATCTCCTGGTACATCTCGCGCAGCCGCAACTCGGTCAGCCGTGCCACGACCTGCTCCGGATCGACGGGACGGAACCACCCCGGCCGATCCCCGGGTCTCAGCAGCCGCAGCCCCACCAGGCGGGTCATGGCCTGATCCATTTCATGCGGGGCGATGCCGAGCTTCACGAAAAGCCCTTCGGCGGGTGAATCGGGGTGCCGCAGGAAGTGCCGGTACAGTTGCTCCTCCGCGGGGGAGATACCGAAAACTCCCATTTCGTTGGTGTGCACGGCGAGCCTCCTGCATTGAGCGGATCTGCCCCGAGGCACCGTCGGCCCCTGGCCCCATGGTTCCGCGCCGTCGCCACGACGGAGTGAACTTCGGCGTAACGACAATTTGTCACGCCGCAGCGCGCCGCGCGAGGTATACCCCCGGCAAATCCGTGGAACAGAGGCCCTGCGGCCGGGCGCCCGGCCGCAGGGCCTCGCGCGCCCGGGCTAGTCCTTCAGGAGGCGCATCGTGAACTGCCGGTTGCTGTCCGTCTCCCTCCAGTCGAAGGAGTCGATGTCACCCTTCGGGCACGCCCGGTTGCTTTCGACAGTGCTGTTGAAGGTGCCCTGGGCGTAGACGCACCACCCGTCGGCCTTGGTGTCGTGAACGGTGGCGTCGTAGACGGTGACGGTCGTCCCGCTGCACTTGAACCTGAACTCGATGTGCCCCCCGGTCACCGCGAGCTTCTGCTGGTTGCCCTCACCCTGGCCGCACCGGTAGGTGGCGAAAAGGGTCGGCGGCTCCTCGGCGGACTGTGCGGGAGCGGCGGCCAGGCCCGTGGCCATGGCGGCGCCCGCGGCCGCAACAAGTGCGGCACGGGTCTTCGGCAGCCTGTTCGTCCAGACTCCTTCTGTCGTTGCCGTCCGGCTGGTGCCGGCGGCCTGCAGGAGTCGAGCCTGGGTGACCGGAGGCATGTCTGACAGGTCCCTTCCGCCGCTCCAGACAATTCGTGTGATCGGCAACGGATGGCGCTATGTCGTCTTGCTGGCCGGTCGCGGAGGTTCGTAGCGTCGGGGCGGGGATCCACTGGACGACGGGGGGAACGATCATGGGGCGTCGTGAGCGTGCGCTGGATCCGGCCGGCGGGCCGGTCGTGCGGTTCGCCGGCGAGTTACGGCAGCTGCGCCGGGAGGCCGGCGGGGTCACCTACCGGGCGATGGCGCAGCAGGCGCACTTCTCGGCCGCCACCCTCGCGCAGGCCGCCGCAGGCGACCGGTTGCCGTCGCTCGCGGTCGCGCTGGCCTACGCCGCCGCCTGCGGCGGGGAGCGCGGGGAGTGGGAGCGGCGCTGGCGGCAGGCCGCGCGGGAGGCGGCCGAGGAGGCCCGCGCGGACCGGGGCGGGGACGAGGCCGAGTCGCCCTACCTCGGGCCGGCCCGCTTCGAGGTCGGGGACGCCGAGCGCTTCTTCGGCCGGGACGCTCTCGCCGACCGGCTCGTGGAACTGCTCGGCCGGCGGCACCTGGTGGTGGTGGCCGGGCCCTCGGGCAGCGGCAAGTCCTCCCTGCTGCGCGCCGGGTTGATACCGCGGCTGCGCCGGGCCGCGCCGCGCCGGGACCGGCCCGCGGTGATCCGCATCCTCACGCCCGGCGAGCGGCCGGCGCGCACGTACGCGGACCTGCTCGACCCGCGGCGGGCCCGGCCGGGCACGGTGCTCGTGGTGGACCAGTTCGAGGAGGTCTTCACCCTGTGCACCGACCGGGCCGAGCGCACCCGCTTCCTCGGCCTGCTGTGCGCCGCCGCCGAGCCCGGCCACGGCATCCGCGTCGTGCTCGGCTTACGCGACGACTTCCACGGCCACCTCACCCGGCACCGGGCCCTCGCCGAGGCCGCCCGCGAAGCCACGCTGCCGGTCACGCCCATGAGCGAGGCGGAGCTGCGGGAGGCGGTCGTGAGACCGGCGGCCCTGGGCGGGCTGGTGGTGGAACGGGCACTGACCGCCCGGCTCGTCCGCGAGGCCGCCGACGAGCCCGGCGGCCTGTCGCTGCTGTCCCACGCCCTGCGGGAGACCTGGTACCGGCGCAGCGGCCGGGTCCTGACGCAGGCCGCGTACGACGCCGCCGGCGGTCTCCACGGCGTCGTCGCCCGCATCGCAGAGGACCTCTACCGCAGCCTCACCGACGACCAGGCCGAAGCGGCCCGCCGGATCCTGTTGCGGCTGGTCACGCCCGGCCAGAGCAGCCGGGACGACCAGGACGGCCGGGACACCCGGGACGGCCGGGACACCCGGCGCCCGGCCGGCCGCACCGAGCTGGTCGCGCTGGGCCCCGGGACGGCCGCCGAGGTGCAGGCGGTCCTGGAGCGCCTGGCCGGCGCCCGCCTGGTCACCCTGGCCGGGGACACCGTCGAGCTGGCCCACGAGGCGGTCCTGACCGCCTGGCCCCGGCTGCGCGCGTGGATAGCCGCCGACCGCGAACGGCTCCGCGTCCAGCGCCAGCTCACCGACTCCGCCCGCACCTGGCGGTCCCTCGGCCGCGACCCCGGCAGCCTCTACCGCGGTGTGCGGCTGGAGCTGGCCGAGCGGCACTGCCCCGCCGGCCGGCGGGACGATCTCACGCCACTGGAACGGGAGTTCCTCGTCACCAGCCTCGCCGCCCGCCGCCGTACCCACCGCGTCCGCCGCACCCGGACCGCCGCGCTGTCCGTCCTGGTCGTCCTCTCCCTCGTCGCCGCCCTCGTCGCCTGGCAGCAGATCCGGGCCGGTGAGCACCGCCGCATCGAGGCCGAGGCCCGCCGCGTCGCCGGCGTGGCCGACAGCCTGCGCACGTCCGACCCGCAGACCGCCATGCACCTCAGCCTCGCCGCCTGGGACCTCGCCGACCTGCCCGAGACCCGCGCCGCGCTCACGGCCGCGGCGGCGCAGCACGAGCGGGACGTCTTCACCGACCCGGAGGGCGGCACGCGGACCATGCGGCGGCTCAGCACGGACGGCCGCACCCTGCTCAGCGTCGGCCCGCTGCGCGTCGCCCGCTGGGACCTCGACACCCGTCGGCAGGTCGAGGACCTGCCTGGCCCGGGCCTGCTGCCGGAGGTGGGCCGGCCCCGGGCGGACGCCGGGTGGCTGCCGGTCTTCGACCCCTCCTCGCAGGTCGCGGTCTACGACCTCGCCGACGGACGCCGGGACGGGCCGCCGCTGGCGGACGCCGACGGCGGCGCGGAGATGGGGCCCGGCGGTCGCACCCTGCTGGTGTACGACGCCGACGGGGCGGACCGGCGTATCCAGCTGTGGGACCCGCACACCCGGCGCCGGCTGCTGGAGATCGAGGACGGCGGCGGCACCCCCGGCGCCTACCCCCAGGGCTGGTCCAGGAGACACGTCCAGATCCCCGACCGGGCGCACCGTACCCTGACGCACGACCCGTCCTTCCCCGACGCCACCCTCAGCCCGGACGGCAGCCGCCTGGCCCTGTGCGTCCCCGGCGAGCGGCTGCAGCTGTGGGACGTCGCCGAGGGGCGCAGGCTGCCCGCCCCCCGGCTGCCGGAGGTCTCGGTCAGCACATGCCTGCAGGAGCGGGTCAGGTTCAGCCCCGACGGCGGCCGGCTGGCTCTCTTCGACGGCGGCGGCTTCCGCACCTGGCGGATCAGCACGGGCCGGGAACTCCCGGCGATCGAGTACCCCGGCCTGGAAGACGCAGAGTTCAGCCGGGACGGCGCCTTCGTGGCGGCCTCGGACGGTGGGGAGATCCTGGTGTGGCGGCTGGCCGCCCCCCGGTACCCGGTCTTCCGGCACCGGCTCTCCGGGGAGACCGTCAAGGACCTGAGGCTCGACGCCGACACCGCCACCCTCCGCTACCTCGCCGGCCCGTACGACGGGAACGGCCCGACCGTGCACACCCTCGACCTGGGGCGGTCCGTCGACCGGTCGTGGAGCGGCCGTCAGGGCGAGGAGGCGAGACTGAGTCCGGACGGCGCCGCGCTGGCCGTCGCCCGGCCGGACGCCGACGGCGGGCACCTCCGCTTCCGCGTGCTCGACGTGCGCACCGGCGAACTCCTGGCGGAACCCGGCCGGATGCCGTGCCCGCCGCCCGACACGTTCTGCCGCGCCCTCATGGCCTTCGACTCCACCGGAAGGAACCTCGTCTACGGCGTGGCGCCCGAAGGGCTCCCCGCATTCGAGCGCGGGCGGATCGCGCGCTACGACATCTCCCGGCGCCGCACCACAGCCGTCCTCGACCGCGACGAACTCGGTCCGGGCGGGCTGTCGAACGTCGCCTTCGGCCCGGACGACCGCTCCCTGCTGCTCACCAACGCGTACGGCCCGGACCTCACCGAGACCCGGGTCTGGGATCTGCGCCGCCGGAAGGTGACCGGCACCATCCCCCACACGGCGGGCACCTCGGTGCCGCACCCGGGCGGCCACCTGGTCGCGACCACCGGGGGCAGGGCGTACCGGCTGCCTTCCGGCGAGCTGCTGCCGCCGGCCCGAGGGACCGGCCTCGCCACCGCCCTGGCGTTCTGCCGGGACGGGGAGTACCT
The DNA here is from genome assembly GCF_039531005.1 of Streptomyces synnematoformans. NCBI lineage: Bacteria > Bacillati > Actinomycetota > Actinomycetes > Kitasatosporales > Streptomycetaceae > Streptomyces > Streptomyces synnematoformans. Next base: position 8,636 of record NZ_BAAAPF010000133.1, on the reverse strand, counting down.
GGCCGCCGGGGACGCCTCCGGCCGGGTCGTGCTGTGGGACGGCGAGCTGCGGCGGCAGACCGGCACCCTCGACGCCCCCGAGACCCCCGCCCGCGGCGGCGTCTCGGCGCTGGCCTGCTCGCGCGACGGCCGGACCCTGGCGGTCGCCGGGGACGGGGGCACCCTGCAGCTGTGGGACGCCTCCTCCCGCCGGCGGATCGGATCGCCGCTGCCCACCTCCGGCGGCGCCGTCACCGCGCTGGCCTTCAGCCCCGGCGGCGGCCGGCTCCACGCCGCCGGCGACCGCACCCCGCCGCAGACGTACGACATCGACCCGGACCGGGCCGCGCGCGCCGTCTGCCACCGCGTCACCGGCGAACTCTCCCCGCGCGAGTGGCAGCGGCACCTGCCGGACACCCCCTACCGGGAGACGTGCCCGCGCGGGCGCTGAAACGCGTGGACGGCAGGGGGGCGGTGGAGAGACGATCACGGGATGGACGAGGACCGTACGTTCGACGCGCTTGTCGCCGAGGCCGCAGCCGTGCCCACCGAGGGCTGGGACTTCTCCTGGTTCGAGGGCCGCGCCACCGAGGCCCGGCCCTCCTGGGGGTACCAGCGGGCCATGGGTGCGCGGATGGCCCGCGCCGGCGCGGCGCTGGACATCCAGACCGGCGGCGGCGAAGTACTCGCCGGGGTGCCCGTGCGGCCGGCGGTGTGCGTCGCCACCGAGGCGTGGCCGCCGAACGTCGCCCGGGCCACGGCCCTGCTGCACCCGCTCGGCACCGTCGTGGTCGCGGCTCCGGACAAGCCGCCGCTGCCGTTCGCGGACGGGGCGTTCGACCTCGTCGTCAGCCGGCACCCCGTCCGGCCGGACTTCGCGGAGGTCGCCCGCGTGCTGCGGCCCGGCGGGACGTACTTCGCGCAGCACGTCGGCCCGGCGAGCGTCTTCGAGCTGGTCGAGTACTTCCTCGGGCCGCAGCCCGCGGACAGCCGGAACAACCGCCACCCCGAGCGGGAGCGCGCGGCGGCGGAGGCGGCCGGGCTGGAGGTCGTGGACCTGCGGACGGAGCGGCTGCGGATGGAGTTCCACGACGTGGGGGCGGTGACGTACTTCCTGCGCAAGGTGGTCTGGATGGTGCCGGGCTTCACGGTGGCGGCGTACCGGCCGCGGCTGCGGGAGATGCACGAACTGATCCGGTCGGAGGGCCCGTTCGTCGCGCACAGCTCCCGGACCCTGTTCGAGGCCCGCTTGCCGGGCTGAACGGGGCGCTGCGCGCCCCCTGCCCCGTGGCGGAGCAGGGGGCGCGGTGCCGTCAGATCCCGAACGCCTTCGGCCAGCGGATCAGGCCGGCGGGCAGCGGGTGTGCGGCCTCGTCGAGCGCGAGGGCCATCACCGCGTCGTCCGGAGCGTCGACGCTGAGGCGGATGCCGTGCGCGGACGCCCGCGTGAAGCCGAACCGCGGGTAGTACGCCGGGTGTCCGACCAGGACGACGTACCGCTCGCCCCGCCCCGCGGCGGCCGCGAGCGCCGCCCGTACGGCGGCGGAGCCCACCCCGTCGCGCTGCCGCTCCGGCCGTACGGAGACGGGGCCCAGGCACAGGGCCGCGGTGTCGCCGATGTGGCCGCGGGTGAGGAGGATGTGCCCGACGACCCGGCCGTTGTCGTCGTCACCGTCGTCGCCGTCGTCGCGGTTGTCCTCCGTGACGACGAGGGACAGGCCCGGGAGCCACGCGGTCTCGTCCGCGCGCAGCTCTTCGACCAGGTCGGCTTCCAGGGCCCGGCCGAAGGCGGCGAGGGTGGTCTCGCGGATGGCGGGGATGTCGGCGCGCGTCTCGGCGCGCGTGAACCAGGTGTTGCCCATGAGAGAGGAAGATCCGTTTCGATCGTGTTCGTGTGGATGAGGAGAGCGGGGTCAGGCCACTACCCGGGACGTGAGGGAGACCCGGGCGCTGCGCGCAGCGGCCGCTGACGCGGTCATCAACCTCACCTCCCTCGCTCATCTCTCCGGTACGAACACGGCGAGCGCCACCTTACCCGAGGAGGCCGTCCGGCCGCGCGTCAGGGGCGACGGCGGCGGGGGCGACGACCGTGGCGACGACCTTCCGCAGCTCCGCCGGCGCCGGCGGGCCCGACTCGCGGTCGGCGAAGAGGAGGTGCGCGGCGCCGACGAGGGTGGGGGCGAGTGCGGGGATGTCGGCGTCGGGGGCGAGGCGGCCGCGGTCGCGTTCTGCGGTGAGGTACGCGGCGAGCATGTCCGCGGCGTCGGTGAGCAGCGGCACCCCGGTCGGGCGGGTGCGGCGGAGGCGGGCGCGGAGGCCGTCACGGGAGACGACGAGGCCGACGACGGCGACGGCGACGGGGTCGAAGAGCGCGGTCAGGGCGTCGCCGAGGTTGCCGACGACGGTGCCGCGGCCGGTGTCGGCGGCGGCCCGCAGGGAAGCGGCCGGGCCTTCGAGGCGGGCGATGCGGTCGAGGACCAGTTCGGCGAGGAAGTCGTCGAAGTCGGCGAAGTGCCGGTGCAGGACGCCCTTGGCGCAGCCGGCCTCTTCGGTGACGGCGCGGCTGGTCAGCGCGTTCGGGCCGGCGCGCAGGAGGATGCGCTCGGCGGCGTCGAAGAGCTGCCGGCGGGGGTCGCGGATGGCGGTGCCGGTGGGCATGGCAGGGGGTTTCCTCGCGGAGCAGGTGGTGGAGTGGGCGGGTGCCCACTATAGTGGGCGCATGCCCACTCTACCGTCTGGCCACGGACCGGACCGCGGCTCCCGGGCGTCCGGCGCGGAGCCGCACCGCGCCCGCGACATGGCGGAGTCGTTCGGCGCGGACCCGGCACGCTACGACCGCACGCGCCCCCGCTACCCGGAGGAGCTGATCGCCCGCATCGCTGCGGGCGCCGAGGGCTCCCGGGGCGCCGGGGGCGCCGTCCTCGACGTCGGCGTCGGCACCGGCATCGTCGCCCGCCGGCTCCGCGCCGCCGGCTGCCGCGTCCTGGGGCTGGACGTCGACGCGCGCATGGCCGCGTACGCCCGCCGCGACGGCCTCGACGTCGAGGTCGCCCCGTTCGAGGACTGGGACCCGGCCGGCCGCCGCTTCGACGCCGTCGTGGCGGGCCAGACCTGGCACTGGATCGACCCCGTCGCGGGCGCGGCGAAGGCGGCCGCGGTGCTGCGCCCCGCCGGCAGGATCGCCGTGTTCTGGAACGTCTCCCGGCCCGCCGCCGACGTCGCCGGAGCCCTCGGCGCCGCGTACCGCGAAGCCCTGCCCGACGCCCCGCTCAACCCGTGGAGCCGCACCGCGCTCGACGGCCACTCGGCGATCGTCGACAGGACGGCCGACGGCATCCGCCGCGCGGGCGCCTTCGGCGAGCCGGAGGAGTGGCGCTACGGGTGGGAGCGCACGTACACCCGCGACGAGTGGCTGGACCAACTCCCCACCGGCGGCGGCATGGCCCGTATCCCGCCCGACCGGCGGGCCGCCCTGCTCGACGCCACCGCCGCGGCCGTCGACTCCCTGGGCGGCGCGTTCCCGATGCGGTACACGGCCCTGGCGGTCACCGCCGTCGTTCAGGCCCGGGTGTAGCCGCCGTCGGCGAACAGCTCGGCGCCGGTGACGAACGACGAGGCGTCCGAGGCCAGGAAGAGGGCGGCCGCGGCGATCTCCCCGGCGTCGGCCAGCCGCCCCAGCGGCACGGTGGCCTCGGCGAACCGGTCGGCGTCCGGCCCCACGGCGCCCACCAGGCCGGGCGTCCGCGTGGGCCCCGGGCTGAGCACGTTGACCCGGAACCGGCGCTCCCGCGACTGCCGGGCCCAGTTGTGCACGAGGCTGCTCACCGCCGCCTTCGAGGCGCTGTAGACCTCCAGTTGCTCATTGGGCCGCACGCTGTTGCTGGAGCCGACGACCAGGACGGAGGCGTTCTCCGCCAGCAGCGGAAGCGCCTTCTGCACGGTGAACAGCGGGCCCTTGACGTTGACGGCGAGCGTCAGGTCGACGTTCGCCTCGGTGTGGGCGCCGAGCGCGGCGTCCGCGGCGAGTCCCGCGTTGGCCACCAGCACGTCGATGCGTCCGGCCTCCTCGCGGACTCGCGCGTAGAGCGCGTCGAGGTCGGCCAGGACCGAGACGTCGGACCGTACGCCGGTGGCCGCCGGGCCCAGCTCCGCGGCCGCCGCTTCGAGGCGGTCGCGGTCCCGGCCGGTCACGAAGACCCGTGCGCCCTCCCGGACGAAGCGGTGGGCGATGGCCAGCCCGATCCCGCTGGTCCCTCCGGTGATCACGGCCACCTTCTCCTGCAGCACGCCCGGCATGTCGAACCCCTTCGGTTGTGGAATGGATCGTCCATAACGTAGGCAGTAATGGACGATCGAGTCAAGAACGGGTAGGCTGGGATCATGCCGAGGCCACGCGCATTCGACGAACGCCGCGTCCTCAAGCGGGCCCGGGACCGGTTCTGGGAGACCGGCTACGCCGGCACCCGGATGGACGACATCGCCCAGGCCACCGGCCTGGGCAAGGGCAGCCTGTACGGCGCGTTCGGCGACAAGGGCAAGCTGTTCCACCGGGTCTTCGGCGACTGGTGCACCGCGGTCGTCGAGGTGGCCGAAGAGCGGCTGGCGGGCGGCCCGGACGCAGAGGCTCTGGCCCGGCTGGAGGGTTACGTGCGCCTGATGGCGGAGAACACCGCCGCGGACACCGGGCGCCGCGGGTGCCTGTTGGCCAAGGGGGTGGCGGAGCTGGCCGAGCACGATCCGGCGGTCGCCGGGCGGTCGGCCGAGACGATGACGGCGCTGCTGACCCTGCTGCGGACGGAGATCAGTGCCGCCCAGCGCCACGGCGACATCGACAGCGCCGCGGATCCGGAGCGGCTGGCGGCGCTGCTGCTGACGGTGGTCCGCGGTGTCGAGGCGGTGGGCAAGGCCGGCCTGGACCCGGAGACGCTGCGGAACGTCGCGGACACCGCACTGGCGGTCCTGCCCCGCCCCCGGGGGTAGCGCGCCGCGCATCCGTGCACTTCCCCCTGGCCGCCCTGCCTGACGTCTACCCCATACAGGCGTATTATCCCTATATGGGCCACCCCTCGCGTGCGGCCGGCGGTACACGGCACCACGACGGCTCCGGTGCCGCGGACGGCCTCGCATGGCTGGAAGCCGCCTTCGGGCGGCTTCTGCGGTCCACCGGCGCCACCATCGGGGTGGTGTACCTGCTGCCGCGGGAGGAGCGCGTGCTGCGGCTCGCGCTGACCTACGGGTTGTCGCGAAGACTCATCGCGCCCTGGGCGCGCATCCCCCTCGACGCCCCCATCCCCGTCGCGCAAGCCGTGCGCGAGCGGCGGCTGGTGTGGGTCGCCGACCAGGAGGAGATGGCCCGCCGCTTCCCGCGCGTCGGCTACGTCATGCCGTACGACTTCGCGCTCGCCACCCGCCCGATCGCCTCCGACGACACCGTGTGGGGCGGGTTCGTGCTCCTGTGGCCGATCGGGCATCCCGCGCGGCTGAGCCCGACGGAGCACACCGCGCTCAGCACGTTCGGCCGCCGCTGCGCGCTGTGGCTGCAGCGGGCCGCCGAGCGCGGCGAGGCGGTGCGAGCGGCGGAGGAGCCGCGGGTGCTGATGCCCGCACGGCCAGGGCCGCCCGCGCGGGCGGCGACGCGGGCGTCGGCGGCGTTCGTGGAGCGGCTGCCGGTGGGCTGCTGTGCGCTGGACCTCGACGGGCGCATCACGTTCTGCAACGAGGCCGGGGCCGACCTGCTGGGGACCGACTCCGCGCAGCTGCTCGGCGTGCGGCCGTGGGAGACCGCCGCGTGGCTGCGCGACCCGGTCTGCGAGGAGCGCTACCGGGCGGCGGTGATGTCCCGGCGGCCCACGTCCTTCACCGTCGTACGGCCGCCGGACCGCCGGCTGCTCTTCGAGTTGTACCCCGACGCCACCGGCATCAGCGTCCACATCACGCCCGTCCCCACCGGCCCGACCACCGCGGCCAGCCCCGGCCGGTCAACGGCGCCGGCCCCCGACCACGTCGGCGCGACCGCGCTCTACCACCTGATGGACGTGGCGGCGGCGCTGACGGAGGCCGTCGGCCTGCGGGAGGTGGCCGATCTGGTCACCGACCTCCTGGTGCCCGCGTTCGGCCCGCAGGCGATGCTGCTGATGGCCGCGGAGGAGGGCCGGCTGCGTACGATCGGCCGCCGCGGCCTCGCCGCCGCGGACGCCGACGGCGCCGACACCCTGGAGCTGGCCGCCGGCCACCCCGCCGCGCACGCGCTGGCCACCGGCCTGCCCAGCTTCTTCAGCAGCGTCGCCGAGCTGCGCCGCGCCTACCCCGCCGTGCCCTGCCCGGAGGGCATGGCCGCCTTCGCCTTCCTGCCGCTGCTCGCCACCGGCCGGATGATCGGCACCCTGGTCCTGTCGTACCGGCGCGAGCACGCCTTTCCGCCCACCGAGCGGGCCGTGCTGACCTCGCTGGCCGGGCTCATCGCCCAGGCGCTCGACCGGGCGCGGCTGTACGACGCGAAGCTGGAGCTGGCCCGCAGCCTGCAGGCCGGGCTGCTGCCGCGCAGCCTGCCGCCCATCGACGGCCTGGAGGTGGCCGCCCGCTACCTGCCCGCCGGCCGCGGCATGGACATCGGCGGCGACTTCTACGACCTCATCCGCTACGACGGGACCACCGCGGCCGCGACGATCGGCGACGTCCAGGGGCACAACGTGGGCGCCGCCGCGCTCATGGGCCAGGTCCGTACCGCCGTGCACGCGCACGCCACCGCCGGCACCCCGCCCGGCGACGTGCTCACCCGCACCAACCGGCTCCTCACCGACCTCGACCCCGGCCTCTTCACCAGCTGCCTCTATGCCCGCCTCGACCTGCGCCACCACCTCGCCCACCTCGCCACCGCCGGCCACCCGCCGCCCCTGCTGCGCCACCCCGACGGGCGCACCGAAGCGCTCCCGCTGCCCCCGGGGCTCCTGCTGGGCATCGACCCCGCCGCCCGGTATCCGACCACCGAGGTGCCGCTGCCGCCCGGCACCGTGCTGGCGCTCTACACCGACGGGCTGGTGGAGACCCCGGGTGAGGACATCGGCAGCGCGACGGCGGAGGTGGCGCAGAAGCTGGCGCGGGTCGGGGACCGGTCGATGGACGAGCTGGCGGACTCGCTGGTGGGGCGGGCGGCGCGGATGAGCACGCGGCACGACGACATCGCGCTGATGCTGATCCGGGCACTGCGAGAGCCGCCCTGATCGGGGGCGCCGTTTCTTGTCACAGGTGTGCTGCAAACGGTCTTCTGGGCGTGCTGGTGTGGTGCGGAAACTCCCTATAGTGTCGGCGACTTGAGCACCCGTGTGCAGATTGCTCAACCCGGCGCACACACCCGACCTGGGACAGGCCACCTGCCCGGAGGAGCCCGTCGATGACCGCGCACCAGGATGCAGCCCCCCGCCGGGCCCCGCGTCCCCGACTGCCCGCACCCCTGCCGGCCCTGTTCGTCACCGCGCCCGCGACCGCGGTCGCGGTCCTGGCGGCGGCGGTGGCGGGACCCGACGACCACACGAAGCAGATCGTCTACGGCGGTGGCGCCGCCGCCGTCCTGCTGTGCATAGCCGTGGCCGCCGCGGCCGGGTACCGGGCGAAGGCCGCCCGCGCCGACGAGCGCGCCGCCGCGGCGGCCGGCGCCGCCGCCGTCTTCGCCGACCGCGTCGTGCCCGAGGTGCTGTCGAAGATCGCCGCCGGGGCGCCCGTGGACGAAGCGCTGGCCGCCGCCCCGCAGTTGGACAACCAGGCGTACCGGCGCGCCCTCCAGCAGGTCGCCGAGGAGGCGCGGCGCAGCGAGAACCGCCGCGCCGCCGCCATGGCCTCCTGCGCCAACGCCGCCGGCCGGATGCAGGCCATCACCACGAGCATGCTCGCCGACCTGCGCGAGATGGAGCACCGGCACGGCGACGCCGACGTCCTCGGCGACCTCCTCCACCTCGACCACCGCACCGCCCAGGCCGGCCGCGTCGCCGACAGCATCGCGGTGCTGAGCGGCGCCCGCTCCGGCCGCCGCTGGGCGAAGCCGATCGCGATGGAGTCCATCCTGCGCGGCGCCATGGGCCGCATCGCCGGTTACCAGCGGGTCCGGCTGAAGGCCGTCTCCGAGGTGGCGGTCGCGGGCCACGCCGCCGAGGGCGTCATGCACGCCCTCGCCGAACTCCTCGACAACGCCTGCAACTTCTCGCCGCCCACCACCGAGGTGCACGTCTACGTCTCGGAGGTGCCGGCCGGCGCCGTCGTCACCATCGAGGACAGCGGGCTGATGATGAGCGAGGCCGCGCAGCGGCGCGCGGCGCGCGCCGTCTCCGGCACCGCCACCGACCTCTCCACGCTCACCGGCACCCGGCTCGGCCTGCCCGTCGTCGGCCACCTGGCGCAGAAGCACGGGCTGACCGTGTCGTTCCGGCCCTCGGCCATCGGCGGCACGGGCGTGGTGCTGATGATCCCGCAGGAGCTGATCTCCCGCGCCCGGCCGAGCGAGCCGGTGCGCCGGCCGGCCCTGCCGATGCCCACGGAGGACACCGGCAGCACGCCGCTCCCGGTCCCGCGGCAGCGGGACGTGGCGGCCGGCGAGGACGCCGAGCAGCTGGCCGGCGACGCCGCGCACGAGAACATCGCGCTGGCCGCGCTGCCGCGCATGTCCC
>NZ_BAAAPF010000132.1:0-18094 GCF_039531005.1 Streptomyces synnematoformans | reverse complement strand
GCGCCGATGGTACTGCACGGGGGACCGTGTGGGAGAGTAGGTCACCGCCGAACAATCTTTAGTACTCAACCCCCGGACACCGTCCGGGGGTTGAGTCATTTCTGGCGGGCGGCGCGGGCGTCTCCCTCATACCCCCAGCGACAGCCCCGGCCAGCGGCTGCGCGCCTGCTCCGGCGAGCGCATCGTGGCCAGTGTCGGCAGTCCCTCGCGTTCGCCCTCGTTGAGGAGGGCGGGGAGTTGGGCGAGGGGGGCGACTGCGGCGACGTCGTCGAGGACGAGGGTGAGTGGTGGGTCGAGCCGGCCGGTGGATGACCCTGCGGCCATGCGGCGGCCGTGCTCGACCACGTCTGCGGCGAGGGCGGTGAGCAGTGGCATCGCACCCGGGCGGGACCGGGGGCCCTCGATGGCTTCACCCACCACATAGAGTGTTCCCCCTTCGTCGATGAATGACTCCAGGACGAGCGAATCTGCTCGGGTGGGTTTGCATGCGTTGCGGATATGGATCGATGACAGGCCCTCCAGGGCCGTCGCGACCAACTCGGCGGCCGCGTCCCGCCGCTCCGGATGTCCCGTGAGCGCCGACTCCAGCTCGCCGGCCGCGCCGGACTCGGCCTCCGGGGTGGAGCGCAGGATGCCCACCGGTTCGTGGGCGCCCGTGCCCTGGGCCCAGCGGTGGACCTGGGCGAAGGGGCGGTCGGCGACGGCGGCGGCGTGCAGCCAGCACGTGAGCATCGTCTCCGCGGTGTCCGCCACCGTGGTGTCCGTACGGTGCTGGGGGAGCACCGGGCGGAGGAGAGCTGCTGCTCGGGCGGCGGCCGTGGCGCGGTCGTTGCAGCCGGTCGCCGGGGACCAGCGGAGGCGGTCCGGGGTGTCGCAGAGCTGGCCCGGGTCGTAGACGAGGACGGGGCCCAGCTTGGCGCGGGCGTCCTTGGTGTCCGCCCACAGGGCGGCGTCGGAGGTAACGGCGAGCGCCGGGCCCTCTGCCCCCAGCAGCGTCTCCCGGGTGAGGGTGACGGCCGTCTGGCTGCCCTTGCGGAACACCAGCGGGCCGGCGGGCACGGGCGGCGTTCCCGGCGGGGCGGTCTGCGCCGGGATGGGCGTCGGGACCTGCTCGGGCGGTGGCTTCTTGGCCATGTTCGTCGCGGGCGGCCTGTGCTGTACGGGGGGTCTGCGCCGCGGCGCCGGCGCCGGGGGCTCCTCCGTCTCCCCATACCATTCGTCCTGCTCCCCGTAGCGCTGCTCCTGCTCCCCGTACCGCTCCTCGAACCGTTCCCGCCTTCCCCTCCCGTATCCGTCTCCCAGGCCCTCGTTCAGCGCCTTGTCGCCCGCCCACGCCTTGCGCGCGCTCGCGCGGCGCGCCTTCCAGCTCGCCACCGTCGTCATCCCCGCGACCGCGAAGGTGACGAGCACCATCAGCTGGCTGATGAACACGCCCCAGAACAGCCCCCACCCCGACAGGGAACCCTCCCGCGCGTCGGGCCAGGCGGCCGCCAGGTCGTGCGGCTCCGCGACCAGCTCCCGCATCGCCACCGGCGTGTCCGTGAACCGGACGCCGGCCGGCCATGCGCCGTGCGCCAGCAGCCCCGCCAGTCCCGTCGCCGTCCACACCAGCACCGTCAGGCCGAGCAGGAAGGCGATCACGCCGATGAGCAGGCCATCGGGAATGCCTCGCTCCGGGGCGCCCCCGTCTCGTCCACCGCGACCCTGCGCCATCTCAGGCCACCGTCGATTCCTTCTCCATCACCACCGGGCCCGCGTCGTCCGCCGCTTCCAGGGCCGGTACGGGGGCGGACTCCGTCATCGCCCGGTCGGTGAAGACCAGCGGCCGTTCGGCCTCGGTCACCAGGTGTTTGACGACCTGCACGTTGCCGTTGACGTCCCAGACGGCGATGCCCGGGGTGAGCGTCGGGATGATCTCGACGGCCCAGCGGGGCAGCCCGAGCACCTTCCCCGTCGCGCGTGCCTCGTCCGCCTTCTGGGCGTAGATCGTCCGTGTCGACGCCATCTTGAGGATCGCCGCCGCCTCCCGTGCCGCCGCGCCGTCCACGACGTCGGACAGGTGGTGCACGACGGCGACGAAGGACAGGCCCAGGCGGCGGCCGAACTTCAGCAGCCGCTGGAAGAGCTGCGCGACGAAGGGGGAGTTGATGATGTGCCACGCCTCCTCCACCAGGAAGATGCGCTTCTTGCGGTCGGGACGGATCCAGGTGTGCTCCAGCCACACGCCGACGATCGCCATGAGGATCGGCATGGCGATCGAGTTCCGGTCGATGTGGGAGAGGTCGAAGATGATGAGCGGCGAGTCGAGGTCGATGCCGACGGTCGTCGGGCCGTCGAACATGCCGCGCAGGTCGCCGTCGACGAGGCGGTCGAGGACGAGGGCGACGTCGAGGCCCCAGTTGCGCACGTCCTCGACGTCGACGTTCATCGCCTCGGCGGCCGTCGGCGCGGGGTGGCGGAGCTGCTCGACGATGTCGGTGAGGACCGGCTGGCGGTCGGTGACGGTCTCGTTGACGTACGCGTGGGCGACCTTGAGGGCGAAGCCGGAGCGCTCGTCGAGGCTGCTGCCGGTGGCGACCTCGATGATCGTGCGGAGCAGGGCGAGCTGGCCGGTGGAGGTGATCGCCGGGTCGAGGGGGTTGAGGCGGATGCCGCGGTCGAGGGCGGCGAGGGGGTCGAGGCGGATGGGGGTGATGCCGAGTTCCTGCGCGATGAGCGCCCACTCGCCGACGCCGTCCTCGCCCTGCGCGTCGAGGACGACGACCTGGCGGTCGCGGAAGCGGAGCTGGCGGAGGACGTAGGTCTTCTCCAGCGCGGACTTGCCGTTGCCGGACTCGCCGAGGACCAGCCAGTGCGGTGCGGGGAGCTGCTGCCCGTACAGCTGGAACGGGTCGTAGATGTAGCCCTTGCCGCTGTAGACCTCGCGGCCGATGATGACGCCGGAGTCGCCCAGGCCGGGCGCGGCGGTGGGGAGGTAGACGGCCTGCGCCTGCGCGGAGGAGGTGCGGACGGGCAGCCGCTGGGTCTCCGTCCTGCCGAAGACGAAGCCGGCGAAGGCACGTGTCACCAGGTCGAGGAGGTCGGCCATGGGTCACCTGATCCCGGTCGCGAAGGGCAGCGTGTTCACAAAGGCGCGGTGGTGTTCCCGATCGCACCATTCCAGTTTCAGGTATGACTTCCCCGCGGAGGCACGGATCGTGCGTTTGTCGCGGGCGAGCGCCTCGGGGGAGCGGGCGGACACGGTGATGTAGCCGACGAGGTTCACGCCGGCGGCGCCGGAGGCGAGGTCTTCGCCGCGCTGGTCGATGCGGTCGTGGTGGGCGATGTCCCGGGGGTCGACGACGCGGTTCATCTTCGCCTGCCGGGACGCCTCCGCGTCGTCGTTCGTCTTCTCCGTCAGCATCCGCTCGATGGCCACTTCGGTGGGCTCCAGGTCCATGCATACGGCGACCGTGCGGATGACGTCCGGGGTGTGGACGAGGAGCGGGGCGAGGAAGTTGACGCCGACGGGGGTCATCGGCCATTCCTTCACCCACGCGGTGGAGTGGCACCAGGGGTCGCGGGTCGCCGACTCGCGGGTCTTGGCGCGCAGGTACTGCGGGTCCACGGCGTCCAGTTCGGCCGGCCAGGCGTTGCGCTGGGTCATGGCCTGGATGTGGTCGACGGGGTGGTCCGGGTCGTACATGGAGTGCACGAGGGCCGCGAGGCGCGCGATGCCCAGCGGCTGCCGTACGCGGATGTCGGCCTCGGCGAGACGGGCGCAGATGTCGCCCAGCTCGCGGGCCATGATGACGGCGATGCACTCGTCGCGGGTCTGTTTGGTGGCGCGGCCCATCACCGTCGCCTCCTGGCCCAGCTCGCGGGTGTAGGGCATGCAGGCGACGAGGTAGGCGCGGTGCTGCTCGGAGGAGGTGGAGACCATGGACTGCAGCTGGTCGTACGAACCCTTTATCCACTGCGGCGCGTGCGGGTCGCCGCGCTGGGAGACGTCCTTGGCGTGCGCGTCGGGGTCGGCGGGCAGGGTGCGGGCGAGCATCTGCAGGCGGCGTACGAAGCCGTCGCCGTTGGCGGCGTGCTTGAGCAGGGTGCCGAAGCGGTCGACGAGGGCCTCCTGGTCCTCGCTGTCGCGCAGGCCGACGCCGGGGCCCTCGATCTCGATGACGGCGGTGACGGTGCGGCGGTCGGCGTGCAGCAGGACGGCGATCTCGTCGGGGCCGAAGGGGGCGACCTGCCAGTTGATGCGGCCGACGCCGGGCGGGGTGCCGACGGCGACCTCCTCGCCGTTGAGGCGCGTGCCGGCCTCGGGGGCGCCGGAGCGGTAGACGGCGGAGCCGGAGCGCAGGAGGCGGCGGTGGCTGCGGCTGATCTCGAACCAGCGGTAGAAGGTGCGGCCGCGGTACGGGACGTAGACGGCGGCGAGGGCGAGCAGCGGGAAGCCCATGAGCAGCACGATGCGCAGCGTCAGCACGGGGACGAGGAGGCCGCACATCATGCCGAGGAAGGCGCCGCTGATGATCAGGCCGATCTCGCCGGTCTCGCGGTTGCGGCCGACGACGGCGTTGGGGCGTGCCTTGCCGATGAGGTACGTCCGACGGGGGGTGATCGGTGGTGTGTCGTGCGTGGTCACCGCAGGTCACCTCCTGTTTCCGGGCGATGGGGCGGACTGCGGGGGCGCGCCGCCGCCGCGGGAGCCGGACCCGCCGCCGCTGCCGTTGCCGCCGGAGCCGCCGGAGTTGCGGCCCGGGGCGCTGGGCTGGGCCGGGCGGGTGCTGTGGGCGGAGACGCCGCCGGCGACGGGGTTGGCGGGCCGGGCGGACGAGCGGGACTCGCCGCCGGTGCCGCCGCCGGCGCCGCCGGCGGCGGGCGAGGTGCGGGAGCCGTGGGTCTTCATGCCGGCGGTGACCAGGGCGGCGGGGGTGGCCATGACGGCGGACGCGGGGTTGGCGGAGGTGGCGCGGCGGCCCTGCTTGGCGGTCATGATCTCGTCGCCGAAGCCGGGGACGAAGCGGTAGATCATCGCGCTGGCGAAGATGGCGAGCAGGATGATCGCGAGGCCGGAGACGACGGCGGAGAAGGCGTCCGGCCCCTCCTCGGCGGACAGCGCGCCGGCGAGGCCGAGGACGATGACGATGACGGGCTTGACGAGGATCACCGCGATCATGATCCCGGCCCAGCGGCGGACGTGGTGCCACATGTTCTTGTCGACGAGCCCGGCGTAGACGGCGGTGCCGAGGAGGGCGCCGACGTAGAGGAGGGCGGCGCGGATGACCAGCTCCAGCCAGAGCACGCCGGCGGCGAGCACGGAGACCAGCGACACGATGATGAGCATGATCGGCCCGCCGCCGATGTCCTCGCCCTTCTTGAGGGCCTCGGAGAAGCCGCCGAAGAAGGTGTCGGTGTTGGACGACGTGCCGGAGGCGATGGCTTCGGTGACGGAGTCGGTGGCGGTGACGAGGGTGTAGAGGATGAGGGGGGTGAAGGCGGAGGCGAGGACGGTCAGCCAGAGGAAGCCGATGGCTTCGCCGAGTGCCTCGCCGAGGGGGACGCCGCGGATGGCGCGCTTGGCGACGGCGAGGAGCCAGAGGGTGAGGGTGAGGATGGTGGAGGCGGCGAAGACGACGGCGTACTGGCGCAGGAAGGCGGCGTTGGTGAAGTCGACGGTGGTGGTGGAGGTGACGGCCTCGGAGAGCTTGTCGATGGTCCAGGCGGCGGCTTCGGCACAGCCTTTGGCCAGCGAGGAGAGCGGGTCGACGGATTCCGTCGGGTCGCTGGGGGCGTCGGGGGCGGAGTCCTTGCGGTCGCCCTCGCCTTGGCAGTAGTCCCGGGCGGGGCCGCGGATGAGGTCGCAGGAGTCGTCGTCCTGGGCGGCGGCGCGGCCGGCGGCGGCGAGGGCGGTGAACTGCGCGCCCCCGAGGAGAGCGCCCAGGCGGAGAGCGCGGCGGCGGTCAGCGGGCATAGGTGAACCCTCCGAACTCCTCGACGGCCTTGGCCATGTCCTCGGCGGAGGACGCGGTCTGGTCGCGGCCGACCGGCACCGGGCCGTCCTTCTGGGTGTAGTCGGAGACCTTCCAGTCGGAGTCGGCCCACCGGAGTTCGTACGTCGTGGTGTACCAGCCCTCGGTGACGGGGTTCTCGGAGTCCTCGCCGGCGAGGCCGAAGAGCGCCGAGTACCAGACGGCGATCTTCGCGGTGCCGTCGTCGCCGTAGGCCTTCACGCTCGTGCCCACCGGGTTGACGCGGGAGACGAACGTCGTGCCCGTGGGCGCCGAGCCGTCCTCCTCAAGGCCGATCCGCTGGAGGAAGTCCGGCTCGTCGTAGACCTTGTCGAGGGCGGAGAGCCGGGCCTCGGCGACGTCGGGGACGTAGAGGGCGCGGACGATGTCGGCGCGCTCGTCGTCGTCGAACATGCCCGCGCCGGCCAGCGACACGGTGTAGTTCGCCGCCGCGGACTGGGCGCCCTTTGCGGTTTGGGGGAAGCCGGAGGGGATGCCGTCGGTGGAGGTCGTGACCGGGGAGTCGCCCGTGGGGGCCGTGGGCTGGGTGCGGGTGCCGGGGTCGGCGGTGTTCTCGCCGTCGTCGGTGGAGTTGCCGCTGCGGTTCGCGAAGGCGATCGCGGCGACCAGCAGGACCACGACGCCCATGACCGTGACCGTGGCCCGGGAGGGTGACACGCGGCCGCCGCGGCGCGGGCCGCCGTCGTAGCGGTCGTCGGTGTCGCCTTCGGCGAAGCGGGTGCGGGTGCCGGGTTCGGAGACGGCGTAGTCGGCGTAGTCGTCGTCGTGGCTCATGCGCCGTCGCCCTCTCCGTGTGCCGGGGCGTCGTTGCTCCGGCTTTCCGTAGGCACACGAAGGTAGCGGTGCGCCGCCGGCCCTCTCACGGGGGTGCCCGGGCCGCCGCGCCCGGGGGTCGGTTGCCTCCCGGGGCGCGGGCCCGGGCGGCGTCCCGTCGCCGTGTGCCGCACCGCCGTTCGCCGTTCGCCTGGCCCTGGAGTCACGGCCCGGCCTACACCGCCATTCCGTACACGATCGTGAAGACGGTGCCGAGGGAGCCGATGATGAACACTCCCGTCAGGCCCGCGACGATCAGCCCCTTGCCCTGCTCCGCGCTGAAGGTGTCGCGGAGCGCGGTGGCGCCGATGCGCTGCTTGGCCGCGCCCCAGATCGCGATGCCCAGGCACAGCAGGATCGCGACCGCCATGACCACTTCGATCATGACGCGCGCTTCTTGGCCCAGGCTTCCGAAGGGGCCCCAGTCAGGGGCGATACCGCCGATGATGGTGTTGATGTCGCCCTTGTCGGCTGCCAGGAACATGTCGTAACTCACCGCCCCATGCGCTGTGTTGCCGTCCCGGGTGGACGACGGGAGTCGTCGTCCATCCTCTCTGATGATGCCCCGGCGAGAGTCGATTTGGCGTCAACCGCAGGGATTTCACAAAGGTGTTCGGCGTTCACCGCCGACTTTCCTGTGTGTATCACGTTAGGTGACTATTGGCAACGCTGTGTGTCTGGTGGGGCGGGGGTGGACGGCGGCGCCGGCTACACCGGCTGGCCGATGGGGCGCATGACGACGGTGTTCACGTCTACCCCCGCGGGCTGCCCGAGCGCCCAGACGATCGACTCGGCGACCTGGTCGGACGTCATCATCTCCATGCCCTCCGGGGCCCCGCCCCGGCCGTCCCAGAAGAGGCTGTCGGTGCGGCCGGGGGCGACGAGCGTGACGCCGACGCCGTCGCCGGTCACCATGCGGCGGGTGTTCTCCGCCAGGCCCGTCATGGCCCACTTGGTGATGCCGTAGATGTTGCCCGCGCCGTAGACGAAGCCCGCGACGCTGCCGACGATGACGATCCGCCCGCGGGTCTCGCGCAGCGCCGCCAGCGAGCTGCGGATCAGCAGCGCGGGCCCCAGCACGTTGGTGAGCACCATGTCCCGCCAGCCCGCGGGGTCGCCCGTGGCGAGGTCGTCGTGGGTGGCGAAGCCGGCGTTGGCGACGACGGCGTCGAGCCGTCCGTACGCCGTGAGCGTCGCCTGCACGGCCGCCTCCACGGCCTCGTGGTCGGAGGCGTCGCCGGGCAGGGTCAGCAGCTCCGGCGGGTCGCCCACGTCCTTGGCGAAGCGGCGCAGCCGCTCGGCGGCGAGGCCGGTGACGGCGACGCGGCCGCCGCGGGCGCGGAGCTGGCCGGCCGCGGCGGCGCCGGTGCCGCTGCCGAACCCGGTGACGAGGGTGACGGGGAAGAGGTCGGTCATGGGTACGGGCCTCCGGGGTGCCGTTCGGGTCGGATGCGCAGAGTGCACCACTTGGAGTGCTCTCTAGGTCAACACCCGCACCGGTGTGTGCGGAGGCGGTCGCCGGCCGGCGCGAACGACCGTACCGGCGGGGGGCGTTGACCAGGGAACGGGCAGACAGCCGGGGCCCGATGAGGGATGGTTGAGGAGTGCGCAAGCTCTGGCTGATCGTGGCGCTGGGGTCAGGGATGGTCCTGTCGTTCCTGGCGCTGCTCGTCGTCGGTACGTACACCGCCGCGTCCGGCATCGCCGGCCGCGGCGTCGGTCTGGCGAAGGGCGCCGTGCCCGCGACGTACCAGCCGCTGGTGCAGGAGTGGGGCAACCTCTGCCCGGCCCTCAACCCCGCGCTGCTCGCCGCCCAGCTGTATCAGGAGAGCGGCTGGGACCCGGACGCCGTCAGCTCCGCCGACGCCCGGGGCATCGCGCAGTTCATCCCCGGCACCTGGGCCACCCACGGCATCGACGCCAACGGCGACGGCGAGCGCGACGTCAACGACCCCGAGGACGCCATCCCGTCGGCGGCGACGTACGACTGCAAGCTCGCCGGCTACGTGAAGGACGTGCCCGGCGACCCCACCGACAACATGCTCGCCGCCTACAACGCCGGCCCGTACGCCGTCATCAAGTACGACGGTGTGCCGCCGTACCGCGAGACGCAGAACTATGTACAGGTAATCCGCGCCCTGGAGCAGAGCTTCGCCGCCCCGACCTCCCGGCTGTCGCCGTCGAAGCAGGCCGCCGGCGCCATCCACTACGCGCAGGAGAAGCTCGGCACGCCGTACCTGTGGGGCGGTGACGGTACGCCGGAGGAGGGCGGGCGGTTCGACTGCTCGGGGCTGACGAAGGCGGCGTACGCCTCGGTGGGCATCGAGCTGCCGCGGGTGGCGAACGACCAGTGGCACGCCGGGCCGCACCCGGGCCGGGACGAACTGCTCCCCGGCGACCTGGTCTTCTTCGCGTACGACCTGAACGACTCCCGCTCCATCCACCACGTCGGGCTGTATGTAGGGGGCGGCTACATGATCGACGCCCCTTACACCGGCGCCGTGATCCGCTTCGACCCGATCGACTCGCCGGACTACTTCGGCGCGACCCGGGTCACCGAGGCCGGCGCCGCGGCGCTGCCGGAGCGCTGACGTGCGGCGGGCCGCGGCGGGGGCGGTCACTCTTCGATAACCTCCCGGTGATCTTTCGGTCGCGGACGGAACGCACGCCTTCGCGGCGCCGTTGCAAAGGGCGGGCGGCACCGTTGCAATAGGAAAGACGGCGACCGCCGGACAGCGGGGAGACGGGTGGGGAGAGGAGCCGAGTGGACATGCGTTCGCTGCACCTGGCGGGGGCACCCCCGAGCGGGTCGAACGCCGACGTTTCCGTGCTGTACGACATCAACGGCGTCGCGGACTCCACGCCGCCCTGGTTCGACCGCGGTGCGGCGTTTCTGGGCGAGTACGGGCTGATCGGGCTGCTGGGCGTGCTGCTGGCCGTCTGCTGGTGGCGGGTGCGCCGGCGGCCGGGCGCGGTGCCGGCGGTGGCCGCGCTGCTGTGGGGGCCGCTGGCCGCGGCGCTCGCGTGGCTGGCGAACATGCCGATCCGCGCGATCGTGGAGCGCCCGCGGCCGTTCCGGGAGCACGACGGCCTGGAGGTCCTGCTGCCCGGCACCACCGGGTACTCGTTCGTCAGCGACCACACCTCCGTCGCCATGGCGCTGGCGGTCGGCATCTTCATGGCCAGCCGGCGGTACGGGCTCGCCGCGCTGGCGCTCGCGCTCCTGGAGGCGCTGAGCCGGATGTACCTGGGCGTGCACTACCCCTCGGACGTCGTCGGCGGCATCGCGCTCGGCACGTCGGTGGCGCTGCTGCTGGCGCCGGCGGCGACGGCCGGGCTGGTGCCGCTGCTGCGGCGGGCGCCGGAGTGGCTCGTCGCCGACCCGGAGGGGCCGGACGCCGGGGCGGATCCGGACCCGGCGGCGGACCCCCGCGACCCGGGCGCGGTGCCGGCGCCGCGGACGGAGCCGATGGAGCGGGGCGGCGGCGGCCGGGACGGGGACGAGCTGGCGGCGTAGCGGGTACGGGTACGTGACCGGCCGCGGCGCCGAGAGCTTAGGGGCGAGGGCCGAGGGGCGAGGCGCGTACGACGCACCGCCGTGCGCGAGGCGTGCGCGCCCCGCGCACGCCCCCGCCCCGCACCCGCCGCCGTGCGCCCCCGGGACAGCGCGCCTAGACGGCCTGGCCGAAGTCGAACAGCCGCTCCGGGTCGTACCGCTCCTTCACCTTCGCCAGCCGCTCCGCCGCCGGCCCGTAGTACGCGCTACGCCACTTCCGCAGCCCCGGGTCCGCGTAGTTCTGGTACGCCGCCCCCGAGGCGTGCCGCCGCATCGCCGCGTGCGTGTCCGCCAGCCACCGCTCGCCCGGCCCGCCGTCCTCGCCCTCGTCCCACGACGAGATGTACTGCGCGAGCACCCGCGACCCGCGGTGCACGAACGCCGTGTCCGCCACCGGCACCCGGTTCACCGCCCCGCCCAGCGCCGTGAGGATGAACAGCGCGTCCGCCGAGCGCGCCGCCTGCTCCGCCCGGTCCAACAGCGTGCCGACGCCGTCGGCGGGCAGCGGCTCGTCGTAGAAGTCGGAGCCTGCGGCGAACGTGTCGCGCTGCAGGGTGCCCCGCGCGTTGCGCCCCGGCACGCTGCCCTGCAACCGGCACTGCTCGCGGCCGGCCTGCGCGCAGCCCGCGTAGGTGCGCATGGCGTGGATGTACGTCTGCGGGCCGATGGCGACGTCCTCGGCGGGCCCGGGGCCGCCGGGCTGGTCGGCGAGGAAGTCGACGGCGTCGTGCAGGTCGTCCTCGGTGCCCAGCGACAGCGCGGCCACGGAGATCGTCGGCTCGCCGCCGCGGGTGTTGCCGAAGTGGACCGCGGACCACAGCTCGTCCGGCTGGTCCGGCCCCCACCGCTGCCAGGTGGTCAGCAGCGCCTCGGCCTTCGACCACGGCCACACCATGTGCGCGGCGACGACGTCCGCGGCCTCGCGGGTGTCGTAGCGCAGCTCGGTGACGACGCCGAAGTTGCCGCCGCCGGCGCCGCGCAGCGCCCAGAACAGGTCCTCGTTCTCGTCCGCGGAGCACTCGACGGTCCTGCCGTCGGCGGTGACGACGGTGGCGCCCGTCAGGTGGTCGCAGGTGAGTCCGTACGCGCGCGAGACGACGCCGTGGCCGCCGCCGAGGGTGAGGCCGGCCATGCCGACGGTGGCGCAGGAGCCGGCGGGTATGGTCCGGCCGCGGGCGGCGAGGACCTCGTAGACGTCGATGGTGCGGGCGCCGGCGCCGACGGTGGCGGTCCCGGAGTCGGAGTCGACGCGGGAGAGGGCGGAGACGTCGAGGACGAGGCGGCCGTTGCCGTTGGAGAAGCCGGCGTAGGAGTGGCCTCCGCTGCGTACGGAGACGGGGACGCCGGCGCCGCGGGCGAAGCCCAGGCACTCGGCGACGTCGTCGGCGTGGTCGACGTACGCGACGGCGGCCGGGCGCAGGTCGTCGAAGCGGGTGTTGTACTGCTGGGCGGCGACCCGGTAGTCGTCGTCCCCCGGGAGGACGAGGCGGCCGTCGAGGGACCCCGCGAGCGCGGGCCAGTCCGCCGGTCCTGTGGTTCTGCCGCGGCTCTTCGAGCCGCTGGGCTTGGGGTCCGGCTTCCCGCCGCCGTCGTCGTCGCCCGAGCAGCCGGCGAGGCCGGCGGCGCCCGCGCCGGCGGCGAGGGCGGTACGGAGCACTGTGCGCCTGTCCATCCGCACAGCACAGCGCATCGCGTCGCCCCTCCGCTACCCCCAAGTAGCAAAGCCTGACGGCAACCGCCGCGACGTCCGCCCGCGGCGACCACCCGCGGCATCCGCCCGCCGGCCGGTCCGCTCAGCCCGTACCGTCCGGCGCGTGGGCGACGGCGTCCGCGCGGGCGCGGGAGCGGGCGCGGCGCGCCGGGCCGATCCACCCGCAGCTGCAGCGGGCGTACGCGAAGGCGCCCTGCTCGGAGGTCGACGTGCGGTGCGTCCCGCCCGAGCGCGGGCCGTCCGGGGCGCGGGGGCCGCCCGGCCCCTCGGCGGGTCCGTCGCTGAGCACGCGGTCACGGTACCGCGGTGGGGACAGACCGTGACGGCGCCCCCGTCACCTCGTTAAGCGAACCGGAGAAAACACCGGCCGGGGGTAGCGAGAGATGGCGGCGGAGCAGCGGCGGACCGTACGTACCGGCACGGTGCCCGCACCGCCCGGCGCCGCCCCCGCGGCCCGGCCCGCGGCCCCGCTCGCGCTCCTCGGCGCCCTCGCCGCGGCGGCCCTGTCCGCCACCGCCGGCTGCTCGGCGAGCGGCGCGGCGGCCGACGGCCACCCCGGCGGCGACCCGCTCAGCGCCGTGCAGCGCACGGCCGACGCACTGGCCGGCGCGGGCAGCTCCCGGGCGCGTACGGAGATGGAGATGACCAGCGGCGGCACCCGGGTCACGGTCAGCGGCGACGGCGCGTTCGACTACGCGGAGCGGCGCGGTCTGCTGCGCGTGGTGCCGCCGCAGGCGGAGGGCGAGCCGATCACCGAGCTGTACGCCGTCGGCGAGCTGTACATGAAGAACCGCGGCGCCGGCGTCCCCGCCGACAAGTGGCTGCGGCTCGACACCACCCGGCTCGCCGACGGCAACCTCGTCACCAACGGCGCCACCGACCCGCTGACCGCCGCCGAACTGCTGCGCGGCGCCCGCGAGGTGCGGTACGTGGGCGAGGAGCGGGTCGGCGACAGCCTCGTACGGCACTACCAGGGCACGGCCGACCTCGGCCGCGCCGCCCGCGCGGCGTCGCCGTACGCGCGCGGGGCGCTGACCGCCGCGGCCGACGGGTTCGTCCACGACGCGGTGACCTTCGACGTGTACCTCGACGAGGACGGCCGGCCGCGCCGGGTCCGGCACGAGTTCGCGCTGTCCGGCGACTCACCGGTGCGGGTGGCGTCGACCGTCGAAACGTACGACTTCGGGGCGCCGGCCGAGGTGGCCCTGCCCGCCGACCGCGACATCTATGCCGGAACGGTTCGGCAGGGCAGCCAACAGACCGCTTCCTAGCGGGAGTTGAATCCGGTCGTTTGCGCGGGCGCGTCGGGATTCGCCGGGAAAGCCGGTGCCGTAAATGGTCCAGACGTGTCATGCGCAGACTGTGCCGCCCTACCTACTCTGAGCGGTGAGCCCGGCTGCCGGCGGGTGTGCATGGGGAAGTGGGGTGATTGCACGTGGGTCGGGGGTCGGCCGTCCAGGACCATGTGGCTCTCGCCGAAATCGAGTTGTGCGGGGAATTGATCATCGCGGCGACGAGCGCGCCGGAAGAGCGGCTGAGCGAGGACCGCATCGACGAAGTCCTGCGGGTGGAAGCCGCGCGGCGCGGTGCCGACCGCGACCGCAGGCGCGGCCGGCAGGAGATCACCCCGTAGCAGCCCGCAGTGGCGGAGGGTGCGCCGCCGGGGACGCGCACCGGGCGACGGGCGCGGGGCGGGAGCGGGCGGCGGGAATCGGGGTACGGAAGCGTGCCGCGGGGAGCGGGCCGCGGGCGCTGCGCGCGGCGTCTCGCGCGCAGCAGCGGCCTTGTGCCCGGCGTTACGCGCGCAGCATCCGGGCGATCGCGGCGGTGGCCTCCTCGACCTTCGCGTCGATCTCGTCGCCGCCCCGGGCGGCGGCGTCGGCGACGCAGTGCCGCAGGTGCTCCTCCAGGAGCTGCAGCGCAAAGGACTGCAGCGCCTTCGTGCTCGCGGAGACCTGGGTGAGTATGTCGATGCAGTAGACGTCCTCTTCGACCATGCGCTGCAGACCGCGGACCTGGCCCTCGATCCGGCGCAGCCGTTTCAGGTGGGCCTCTTTGTCCTTGCTGTACCCGTGCGGGCCGGAGCCCGGCGCGGAGGCGCCGGCCGCCGTCTCGACGGCTGCCGGCGTTGCCGTGGTGTCGGTCACGTGCCCGTCCTTCCGTTTCCCATCCCCGATGCGCCCGGTGCGTGCACAGCTGTGTGCGTACCACCGTATGCGAACCGTGCGCAAAATACCCTTAGGGGGTATATGATACCGCCTTCGTGGCATTCTGTCCTGCGGCTGTTCTGCAGAGCCGGTTCGCTCCGCAGGTACGGCTCGCCTAGCATCATCAGGACCTATTCGCCGATATTCGCAGCACTGAGGATCCCCACGTGCGATTTCGTCTGACCCCCAGGGAGACGAGCTTCTACGATATGTTCGCCGCCTCGGCGGACAACATCGTTACGGGCTCGAAGCTCCTGATGGAACTGCTCGGGGCGGATTCCTCCGCCCGGGCCGAGATCGCCGAGCGGATGCGCGCCGCGGAGCACGCCGGCGACGACGCCACCCACGCCATCCTCCACCAGCTGAACGCGTCGTTCATCACGCCCTTCGACCGCGAGGACATCTACCGTCTCGCCAGCTCCCTCGACGACGTCATGGACTTCATGGAGGAGGCCGTCGACCTCGTCGTCCTCTACCAGATCGAGGAGTTGCCGCGGGGGGTGGAGCAGCAGATCGAGGTGCTGGCGCGGGCCGCCGAGCTGACCGCGGAGGCGATGCCCAACCTCCGTACGCTCAACCACCTGCCGGAGTTCTGGATCGAGGTCAACCGGCTGGAGAACCAGGCCGACCAGATCCACCGCAAGCTCCTCGCGCACCTCTTCAACGGCAAGTACGACGCCATCGAGGTGCTCAAGCTCAAGCAGATCGTGGACGTCCTCGAAGAGGCCGCCGACGCCTTCGAGAAGGTCGCGAACACCGTGGAAACGATCGCGGTCAAGGAGTCCTGAGCGCTCGTGGACACCTTCGCGCTTGTCGTCACGATCGGGGTTGCGCTCTTCTTCACGTACACCAACGGCTTCCACGACTCCGCCAACGCGATCGCGACCTCCGTCTCCACCCGCGCGCTGACGCCGCGGGCCGCGCTGCTGATGGCCGCGGTGATGAACTTCGCCGGCGCCTTCCTCGGCAGCGGCGTCGCCAAGACGGTGAGCGAAGGGCTGATCGAGACCCCGCACGGCTCGCACGGGATGTGGATCCTGTTCGCCGCCCTGACCGGCGCGATCACATGGAACCTGATCACGTGGTATTTCGGGCTGCCGTCGTCGTCCTCGCACGCGCTCTTCGGCGGCATGGTCGGCGCGGCGCTGGCGGCGTCGTCGACGGTGTACTGGTCCGGCGTGCTGGAAAAGGTCGTCATCCCGATGTTCGTCTCGCCGGTCGTCGGCCTGTGCGTCGGCTATCTGGTGATGTGCGCGATCCTGTGGTTCTTCCGCCGCGCCACCCCGCGGCGCGCGCAGCGCGGCTTCCGGATAGCGCAGACGGTCTCGGCGGCGGGGATGGCGCTCGGGCACGGCCTGCAGGACGCCCAGAAGACGATGGGCATCGTGGTGATGGCCCTGGTCATCGCGGACGTGGAGGACGAGGGCGACGCCATCCCGTGGTGGGTGAAGGTGGCGTGCGCCCTGATGCTGTCGCTCGGTACGTACGCGGGCGGCTGGCGCATCATGCGGACGCTGGGGCGGCGGATCATCGACCTGCAGCCGCCGCAGGGCTTCGCGGCGGAGACGACGGCGGCGGGGATCATGTACACCGCGTCGTTCATGTTCCACGCGCCGATCTCGACCACGCACGTGATCACGTCGGCGATCATGGGCGTCGGCGCGACGAAGCGGGTCAAGGCCGTGCGGTGGGGCGTGGCCAAGAACATCGTGGCGGGCTGGTTCATCACGATGCCGGCCGCGGCGGCGGTGGCGGCGGCGGTGTACTGGGTGGTGCACCTGGCCTTCGAGTAGTGCTGAAGCGTTTCTCCCCCCTCCTCCCCGGAGCGGGGCGGCGGCGCCCGCCCCGTCTCAGCCGAAGCGGCCCGAGATGTAGTCCTCCGTGGCCTTCTCGTCGGGGTTGGAGAAGATCTTGTCGGTGTCGCCGACCTCCACCAGCCGTCCCGGCTCCCCGACCGCCGACAGGTTGAAGAACGCGGTCCGGTCCGAGACCCGCGCCGCCTGCTGCATGTTGTGCGTCACGATGACGATCGTGAACCTCTCTTTGAGATCGGCCATCAGGTCCTCGATGGCGAGGGTGGAGATGGGGTCGAGGGCCGAGCAGGGCTCGTCCATGAGGAGCACCTGGGGTTCGACGGCGATGGCGCGGGCGATGCACAGGCGCTGCTGCTGGCCGCCGGACAGGCCGGAGCCGGGGCGGTTGAGCCGGTCCTTGACCTCGTTCCAGAGGTTCGCGCCGCGCAGGGACTTCTCCACCACGTCGTCCAGCTCGCGCTTCTTGTACGAGCCGTTGAGCCGGAGCCCGGCGGCCACGTTCTCGTAGACGCTCATCGTCGGGAACGGGTTGGGCCGCTGGAAGACCATGCCCACCACCCGGCGCACCCCGACCGGGTCGACGCCCGGGCCGTACAGGTCCTCGCCGTCGAGGCGGATCTCGCCCTCGACGCGCGCGCCGGGGGTCACCTCGTGCATGCGGTTGACGGTGCGCAGGAAGGTGGACTTACCGCAGCCGGACGGGCCGATGAAGGCGGTCACGGACTTCGGCTCGACGTGCATGGAGATGCCGTCGATCGCCTTGAAGTCGCCGTAGTAGGCGCTGAGGCCGTTGATGTCGATGCGCTTGGACATGTGACTGGGATCTCTCTCCTACCCGGCCGTCAGCGGCCGGTCTTCGGGGCCTTGAAACGGGCGATGAGGCGGGCCAGCAGGTTGAGGAGCATGACGAACACGATGAGCACCAGGGCGGCGGCCCAGGCGCGGTCGAAGGAGGCGTCGTTGCCGTTGGCCCACTGCTCGTAGATGTACAGCGGCAGGGACGCCTGGGCGCCCTCGAACGGGTCGGGGTTGATGGCGGGGTTGCCGAACACGAGCAGCAGAAGAGGCGCCGTCTCGCCGGTGATGCGGGCCACGGCGAGCATGACGCCGGTGGTGATGCCGCCGATGGAGGTGGGCAGGACGACCTTGAGGATCGTCTTCCACTTCGGTACGCCCAGCGCGTACGACGCCTCCCGCAGCTCGTTCGGGACGAGCTTCAGCATCTCCTCGGTGGAGCGCACGACGATCGGCAGCATCAGGATGGCCAGCGCGAAGGAGCCGGCGAGGCCGGAGTAGCCGAAGCCCAGCCCCATGATCCAGACGCTGAGGACGAACAGGCCGGCGACGATCGACGGGATGCCCGTCATGACGTCGACGAAGAACGTCACCGCCTTCGCCAGCCGCCCGCTCCCGTACTCGACGAGGTACACGCCCGTCAGCAGCCCGATCGGGGTGGCCATGGCGGCGGCCAGCGCGACCTGCTCGACGGTGCCGAGGAGGGCGTGGTAGATGCCGCCGCCGGGGGCGATGGCGACGACGCCGTTCATGGAGTGGGTGAGGAAGTAGCCGTCGAGGACCTTGACGCCCTGCCGTACGGTCTCCCAGATCAGCGACGCCAGCGGAATGACGGCCAGCAGCAGCGCGCCCCACACGAGCGACGTCGCCAGCCGGTCCTTCGCCTTGCGGGCGCCCTCCGCGCGCGCCGAGACCGCGTACAGCCCGGCCACGAAGAGCACCGCGGCGATCAGCCCCCACTGCACCCGGCTGGCCAGCCCCGCGCCCAGCCCGGTGGCCACCGCCACGGCCGCCGCGGCGACGGCGACGCCGGCGGGCGCCCAGCGGGGCAGCCGCGGCTGGTGGATGCCGAGCGCGTCGGCGCGGTCGGCCCGGGTCACGGCGTGCGTACCGGCGGCGCTCACGCGTTGGCCCCCGAGTACTCCTTGCGGCGCGCGATGATCAGCCGGGCGGCGCCGTTGACC
>NZ_BAAAPF010000131.1:0-18105 GCF_039531005.1 Streptomyces synnematoformans | reverse complement strand
GTGGCGGTGCCCACGGCCGGCTGCGCCGCGTCGCAGCAGGCGCCGACGACGGGAGCCCGGTCCGCGGCGCAGGCGGGGGCACCGGGAGCGCCGGGGGCGGCGGGGACGGCGGCGGAGGCCCCGCGGCAGGGAACGCCCGCCGGGGAGGACTGCGACACGACGGTGAGCCCGGCCCCCGGGAGCGGCAGCCAGAACGGACCGGCCGTCACCAAGATCAAAGACCGGGGCGAACTGATCGCCGGGGTGGCGCAGAACAGCTACCTGTGGAGCCACCGCACCACCGAAGACGAGCTGGCGGGCTTCGACATCGACCTGGTCAAACAGCTGGCCGACGCCCTGCTCGGCGACCCCGGCGCGGTGGAGTTCCGCACCGTACCGATCGACCGCCGCCAGCAGGCCCTGGCGGAGGGCGAGGTGGACGTGCTGGTGCAGGCCATGCCGATCACCTGCCGGGCGCTCCAGGGCACCCCGGAGGAACCGGCCGTGGACTTCTCCAGCCCTTACTTCGAGACCGGTCAGCGAGTCCTGGTCCCCGAGCACTCCGACATCACCGGCTTCAACCGCACCCTCAAGGGCAAGACGGTCTGCACCGCCTACGGCTCCAGCGGCTACGAGCTGCTGAGCGGCGAGGGCCAGGAGAAGTACGGCGCCTGGATGCGGGGCCGCCCCAACGCCCTGGACTGCCTGATGCTGCTCCAGCTCTCCCGCGTGGACGCGGTCCTGACCGACAGCGGACTCGCCGCGGGCATGGCCGCCCAGGAGGACGGCACCCGGCTGGCCGGCCCGCAGGTCGGCGACGACTCCTACGGCGTCGCGGTCAAGGACGGGGCGGACGACCTGCTACGGGTGGTCAACGCCACCCTGGAGCAGGCGGGCGAGGGCGCCTGGCAGCAGAGCTACGACCGCTGGCTGCGACCCTGGCTGGGCCCGGCCCAGCCCCCATCCCCCCGGTACGGCTGACACCGCCGCGGCCCCGGCGGAAACCACCGCGCCCCGGCCCGGCCCCGCACCCGGCGGAGGCGGGGCCGCGGGCCGGACCCGCTAGTAGACGAACTGAACGATGGAGTCGTTGAAGTCCGTGTCCCGTCCGTCCTCTGTGGAGATGGTCGTGATGGTACGGGCCGGACGAGTCGGCGTCTGGACCGTGTCGACCTTGAGGGTGCTCGGCTTGAAGGTCCTGCCGCCGTCCTCGCTGTGCTCCAGGGTGGCCGCGATAACCCTGTCCTGCGAGCGGTCCATTGCCGTCGCGCCGATCAACGCGTCTCCTTCGCCGGCTCCGGTCCACTCGTAGCCGTACGGGTTCCCGTCCGGCTTGATCGTCACCCTCTGCAACCACTGCGCATTGACCAGCGCCTCGATCCGTACCTGTCCGCGTCCAGCGGGGACCTTGATCTCAACTGTGTTACCGGCCATCTGACACTCCTTCAAAGAAGATGAAACACGAGGCGAAAGCGGCCCAGAGTGTCAAATCTATCTATCACGGTCCATAAGCCTTCCATGGCACATTAACGGCCTGTCGCAGCCGCCTACGCTGACCGTGTGGCGAACGACGACCTGACGCGGAGGCCCGCCGGGGCGGTGGGTGTCCGATCTCGTCGGCGACGGCTCTAGCTGCCGAAGGAGACCCGCTCGCCGCGCCAGTCGGTCCTGCGGAGAAACTGCTCCCAGCTCAGTGCGTGGGGATCGATCCGTCGGCTCCACTCCATGTCGCGGTCTTTTCTGAAGTATCCGAATTCCACCGCGTACTCGGCCATGCCGAGGATCTCGTCGACCAGCAGAGGGTTCTCTGCCAGCTCGGGGACGTGGGTCAGCAGGTCTTCCCGGCCGTAGGCGTTGCGGTACTCGGCCTTGAGTCCGGTGACGCGGGAGAACGCCTCGACCATCTCTCCCGGGGAGATGACGTCACCGACGACCGGCAGGGTGGCGCCGGCGTAGGCGCCCGGGTGGGAGAACACCTCAAGGGCGGCCGGTCCGGTCGCGGTGAGCGGGTCCACGAACGGGGCGCGGAAGTCTTCGGGGAGGTAGAAGGGGATGAGCACCCTGTCGCCGTCGATGCGAGGGGCGTAGTACTCCAGTGCGTTGGTGTAGAAGAACGAGAGCGAGACGAAGGTGTGCACGATCGGCAGGGTCCGAATGTGCTCGGCGACGAGCGCCTTGTCGGTGAAGTGCGGGGCGTACTTGGTGCCTGATGACCTCTCCTCGACGTTTTCGAGCGTGCTGAAGACAACGTGTCCCACGCCGGCCTCGACCGCGGCATCGGCCAGCTGGCGCCCGAGGGGGAACTCGACGGCGGAGGGCGGCGCGACAGGCGGCGTCATGAGGAAAGCCCCGTCAGCAGATTCAAACGCCTGCACGAACTCGCCCTGACGGTCCACTTCCAGGGGAACCGTGACGATCTGTGCGCCCATCCTCGCGAGGCTCCGGGCCTGGGCGGAGTCGGCGGTTCTGGTCAGGGCTCGCACCCGGAACCTCCTGCTCTCCAGCAGGGAGGTGACGACACTCCTGCCCTGCTTACTGGTCGCACCCGCGACGACGATCAACGGCTTGCCGGCATCGGACATCGTGCATTCCCTCTCCTGTGGGCCCGGTGCTTGTGCGGCGCCGACCGCGCCCTCACCGGGCATGAGCAGGAGTCGATCATATCGTTCAATCGCGATATGTCGATGCGACTTGATGGGGGTGCAGGTTCAGTACGTCACATCGGGATACCATGGTGCATGGATGCGAGGAGGAGGCCGTGGCGACTTCACACGCAACGGACCCGGGGAACGGCAGCCCCAGCCCCCTGGACGCGGTCGAGGCCCTGAAGGCTCTGGCGAACCCCGCGCGGTTGCAGATCATGAACTGGCTGCGGGACCCGCACGGCGAGTTCTCGCAGTGGGAGCCGATCGCCGACCGCGACGAGGTCGGGGTCTGCGTCAGCCATCTGCAGGCCAAGTCAGGGCTGGCGCAGTCAACGGTCTCGTCGTACATGGCAACGCTGGAGCGGGCGGGCCTCGTACGGTCCACGCGTATCGGCAAGTGGATCCATTACAAGCGCGACGAGGACATGATGTCCCAGCTCGCGGAGGCACTCCGCGGCACACGGTGACGCATTGCGGTGTCCCGGGTGTCTCAGGGGGTGGTCCCGTTCGAAGCGGCCGCGGGCTCCGGCTGGGGGCGGACCGGCCCGGCTCCTTGCCGCACTCGCTCGCGACGAAGCGGATGCGGCGGTGCCCTTGGCACCGGCGCAGCGCGCGGCGGCACGACTTCCGCACGCCACGACTCCGGCTGGTGCCGGACCGGTGTGGGACACGACCACCGCCAGATCCTCAGGGGCCACGAGGGGCGCGTCCGGGCGGTCGCCTGGTCGCCGGACGGTCGGCTCATCGCCACCGGGTCCGACGACCGCACGGTGCGCATCTGGTCGTCCGTGACCTGCGAAGAGGTCGCGATCTTAGGCGTACACCAGGACAAAGTGACCTCGGTTGCCTGGTCCCGGGACGGCACCCGCCTGCTCACCGGATCCTTCGACGGCACCGCCCGAGTGTGGGCCGCCGAGCCCGACTTCGACCGCGTTGAGGCCGAAGTCCGCGGTCGGGTCTTCCGCGTCCTCAGCGACGACGAGCGGCGGCACCACATGCTGCCGCCGACTTCGTGATCACCACTGCAGGTCGAGCGTCTCGACCGTGCGGTCATCGGTGCGCACCAGGTAGTCGTCCGGGTCGAGATCCATTGCTTCGCGCTCGGGCGAGGCCCAGTAGAGCGCGTTCCGTTCGTCGAAGGTCTCCGGGCCGTCGTACGAGATGAGCCAGACGAACTGGTTACGTTCCCGATCCGCCCAAGCGCCACCGATGGTGAAACCCAACGCCCGGCGCAGCGGCACGATTTCCGCACGCCACCGCTCCACCCGCTCGTCGAGCATGCCTTCCCGGACGGTGTAGGTGCGCAACTGGGTGGTCTAGGGCATCTCAGTCCTCCTGGATCGCACTCCCGGACCGCAGCGTACGCGTCGCGGAGCGGTCGGAGCGATGCTGCGCAACAGATTGGCGCCCAGGCAGCAGGAGTCGCCGGGGACGCGGCCGTGCAGTACTTACGCGTCCGGGTGCGGGGTGCGGATGCCGTCGATGATCCGCGTCCAGTTGTCGCCGCCGTGGCCGTCCCTGACCGCCCGGCGGTAGTGGCGCTGGACCGCACGCGGCAGGGCGAGATCGATGCCCGCCTTCTCGCTCGCCTCGACGATGTGGTCGGCGGTCGCACCCATCATGGTCGCGGTGCTGAGGTCGCCCGGGTGCTCGCCGGCGTCGATCTGGGCGGCCGGGCTCTCGCCCGCCTCCAGCATGGCCGGGATGCCGGCCAGGGTCGGCATCAGCTCCGGGAAGACGTCGCTCGCCTTGAGGCCCGCCGACTGCAGCAGTGCGACGGCGTGCGTGAGCGACGACAGGGTGGTGAGGAAGACGTCGAGGTTGGCCAGGTACATCAGCTGGGCCAGGCCGGGATCCTCGCCGAGGTAGCGCGGCGTCCCGATCCGGGCGAGCGTCCCGCTGTGCCGGTCCATCACCTCACTCGGCCCGCTGTAGTACGCGTACGCCGACGCGGTGCCGACCATCGGCGCCGGCACCATCACGCCGCCGGTGAGGAACGCCGCCCCGTGCCCGGCGGCCCATGCCGCGGCCTCGCGGCTGCGGTCCGGGGTGTCGGAGCTGAGGTTGGCCAGGGTGCGCCCGCGCAGAGACGCTGTCGCGCCGCCCAGGATGTCCCACATCGCCTGGTAGTCGGTCAGGCTGAGGATGATCAGGTCGCTGGCCGCGACGGCTTCCGACGGGGTGGCGGCGAGGTGCGCTCCGGCCGCGACAAGATCGTCAGCGCGACCGGGCGTGCGGTTCCACACCGTGACCGGATGTCCGGTCTGCATCAGGGTTCGGGCCATGGCCTGACCCATCGGCCCCAGGCCGAGCACGGTGACAGGTGAGTGAGCGGGCATGCGTGACCTCCTGGGAGGCGGTGAGAATTGATCACTTGCGGATCCAGCCTCGCCGCTGTCACCATCAACCGGAAGTACCCACTAAATAGTGGGGTACGCACCTGTTGGTCAGTGCCCCGCCCGCCTGAACCGAACGAGGTGCGTATGCCTGGCCGCCGAGGTCCCTACATCTGCGGGATCGATGCCGCACTGGACGTCGTCAGTGGAAAGTGGAAGGGCCTCGTCCTCTGGGAGCTGCATGTCCACGGCCCCCGGCGCTTCGCCGAACTGCGCCGAGCGCTCCCCGGGGTGAGCGAGAAGATGCTCACCCAGCACCTCCGCCAGATGGAAGAAGACGACCTCATCCACCGCGAGGTCTACGCGGAAGTGCCGCCGAAGGTCGAGTACTCGCTCACGGAAGCGGGCGCCGCACTCAACGAGGCTCTGCGTCCGCTCGGCGACTGGGGACGGAAACGCATCCGCCGAGACGGCCTCGAAGTCGCGGGTACGCCGCAACCGACGGAGCCGGCAGCCTCCTGACCCGCACTGTGCCCGCCGGCCTCGTCTCGGAGGGCATCCGGACGGTGCCTCCGGCGCCCCGGTAGCCCTCCACACAGATGTCCATGTCCAGGGTGGGCGATGACGCGACGGTTCCGGGCCGACAGCGATCGGACCCGTGCACCGCGTTGGGTGCGGTCAGTGGCCGAGCTGAAAAGCCTCAACTGTGGCGCCCCACTCCGGCCGGGGTGATGGACTCCCTTATGCGGGAATCGGCATCAGCGGGACGCCGAAGCCCTTGTATGTTTCCGCGGTGGTGGTGGCGATCTCCCATCCGGTGGCCAGAGAGACGCTCACGGCATGCAGGACGGGCCAGCCCTCGGCGGGGAACTCTGTGTTGCCCAGGCGGCCCATCAAGTCAGCGGACAGCCGGTCCACGGCCGAGACTTCGACGGCCGGCATCTGCGCGATGTGGGCGGAGGTCTCCGGCCGCCGGCGGGTAGCCTCGGCCAAGCACAGGCCGGGCACGAGGAGGGTGAACAGCGGATCTTCATGGGCAGCCACGATGTAGGCCGATGCCGTACGGTCACCCCTGCCGGCCGCAAGCAGGGCATGGTGGTCGAAGATGAGCCCGTCGCTCACGCGGCCGTCGCTCCGCCGCGAGCACGGCGCCCGGCGGTGCGGACCTTGCTGGCGGCCAGGGCCTGGCGCGCCGCGATCATCTCGTCGTCCGTGAGCGACTCGCCGTCCAGCAGGTGCTCCTCGATATAGCGGCGGGCTTCCTCGGCATGCCGCATGCGTTCGACCCGGCTGCGCATGGTCTCGTTGATCACGGAAGAGACCGAGGTCTCCTTGCCGTCGCTGACCAGTCTCTGCAGAGCGTCCAGAACCTCGGGGTCGAGCGTCACAGAGATCGGTCTCTTTACGTTCTTCGGTGGCATGATGCGATGCTTTAGCATCGTGTCCTCAGCGGGTCCGTGTGCACCGAGAATCGTGTCCTCGCTGGTCGAGCGGGACTCGGCGGTACAACCCCTCGCCCTTCTGGAGCTTGCCCCGCCGATGAGCCGGGGACGGGCGGAAGGGACGGAGTCAAGGGGGGCGCGGGCGGCATAGGGCTACGCTTTGACCTCGCACCATACGGTCTTGCCCACGCCTCTCCGCTCGGCCACCCCCCACCGCTCTGCCAGCGCCTCCACCAGCAGCAGCCCCCGCCCCGACTCCTCGTCTGCGGGCCACGGCTGTCCCAGGACCGGCACCCGCTCCCGGCGGGCGTCGGACACCTCGACGCGGATCACGCCGTCGACGCGGAGGCGCATCGCGAGGTGGAAGTCCCGGCCGGGGACCCGGCCGTGCAGCACGGCGTTCGCGCACAACTCGGCCACGACCGTCTCCACCTTCAGCGACACCGGCCCGCCGCGGGGGTGGCCCCACGTGTCGAGCCGCCGCACGGCGAGCAGCCGGGCGAGGCGGGCGCCGCGGCGGCTGGAGGTGAACTGCATGGCGAACGTCCGGGCGGGCGCGGTCGGTTGCGCGCCGGGGGCGCATTCCGCTTCTGGTGCAATCGTTGGGGGCTTCATGGGGCCCCACGGTGCCGCTGATGCGCATAACCTGGCCAGGCGTACAGCTGCTACGGAGAGTGCTGTACGTGTCACGTAGCGCTCGTGGGGAGGTAGGTCAGTATGGCGGAATCAGAGCGTCCGAGTCGACCGATGGGGGACGAGGGGTCGGGAATCCTCAAGACCTTCGGCAAGCAGCAGAAGATCCTGCGGGAGCGGCTCGGGATCACGCAGAAGCAGCTCGCGGACCGGATCGGCTACGGCGTCGACATGGTGTCGGCCGTGGAGCAGGGGAGGCGGATCCCGCGGCCGGAGTACATCGACCAGGTGGACGTGGCGCTGGAGGCGGGCGGGTTGCTGAAGGCGGTGAAGGACGAGGTGTCGCGGGCGCGGTATCCGGCGTTCTTCGAGGACTTCGCGGCCTTGGAGCGGGAGGCGGTGGAGCTGCACGCCTACGACTCGCAGGTGATCAACGGGCTGCTGCAGACCGAGGAGTACGCGCGCGCGGTGCTGGCGGCCCGTCGTCCACCGGTGCATGAGGACACCATCCAGCAGCGGGTGGCCGCCCGGCTGGACCGGCAGGCGATCTTCGACCGCAAGCCTGCACCGATGCTGAGCTACGTGCTGGAAGAGACCCTGCTGCGACGGCCGATCGGTGGAAAGGCCGTGCTCCGCGGCCAGTTGGAACACCTCCTCCGGATCGCGCGACTGCCGAACGTCGAGATCCAGGTCATGCCGACGGACCGCGAGGACCACGCGGGTCTGGCAGGCCCGCTGCACTTGCTTGAGACGGAGGACGGGCGCAGGATTGCGTACGTGGAGGTGCAGGGCACCAGCCAGCTGATCGTGGACCGGAAAACGGTCCGCGAGATCGAGGTGCGCTATGGCATCATCCGGGCGCAGGCGCTGACGCCTCGCGAATCGCTCGAACTCATCGAGAAGATCCTGGGAGAGCTATGAGCACGCTGGCCTGGTTCAAGAGCAGCTACAGCGACAGCGAAGGGGGAGCCTGCATCGAGGTCGCCCTCGACTGGCACAAGTCGTCCTACAGCGGCAGTGACGGCGGCCAGTGCGTCGAGGTCGCCGCCACCCCCGCCGCCGTCCACGTCCGCGACTCCAAGGACCCCGAAGGCCCCACGCTCACCTTCTCCGCCGACGCCTGGGCGGCCTTCACCGCCTTCGCCGCCACCTCAGCCACCGCACCGCGGTAGCGGACCCCCGGCGCAGCACCGCCGCCGCCAGGTGGCGGAGGGCGTAGGCGCTGCCGTACGCCGTGCCGCGGCAGCGCCGGGCCAGGTCGCGGGCCGGGCCGCGAGGGCTCCCGGTCCGGGCCTGCTCGACCAGTTCGGTGAAGATCGCCTCGTGGCGGGCGGCGATCCGGGCCGGGTCGAAGCGTGCGGACGCGGCGCGGGCGGCGGCTCCGGTGCGGCGGCGCAGGTCGTCGTCCTCGATCAGCTCCAGGAGGGCGTGGGCGACGGCGTCGGCGTCGCCGACCGGCACCAGCCGGCCGTCCACGCCGTCCTCGATGATCTCGCCCGGCCCGTGCGGGCAGTCGGTCGCGACGACCGGCAGCGCGCAGCGCATCGCCTCGACGATCGTCATGCCGAAGGACTCCTTGCTCGACGTGACCGCGGCGATGGAGCCCTTGACCCACTCCGGTTCCATGGGGTGGGCGTTGCCCATCAGGAAGACGTGCCCGGTGAGGTGCCGGTCGGCGATGAGCGCGGTGAGCGCGTCGCGTTCGTTGCCGGTCCGGTCGCCGCTGCCGTAGATCCGCAGGTACCAGTCGGGGCGGGCGGCGACGACCTTGGCGAAGGCTTCGACCAGCAGGTCGTAGCGCTTGACCCGGGTCAGCCGGCCCGCCGCGACGACGACCTTCCCGCGGCCGTCGGCGGGGGCGACGGCCGGCTCCGGCACGCTGTTGGGGACGGCTTCGATGCGTACGCCGGGCAGCTTGAGCCGCGTGCGGTAGGCGTGGGCGTCGGCCTCGGTGACGGTGGTGACGGCGTCCAGGAGGGGGTAGCGGAAGCCGAGTTCGCGGCTGAGGCGGTAGCCGTGGCCGTCGAGCGTCAGGTGCTCCTGGGCGATGCGGACCGGGCCGCGGCGGGTCTGGCGGGCGAGGTGGACGTTGAGCCCGGGGCGGGTGCCGACGACGACGTCCGCGGTCGCGGAGCGCAGGTAGGCGCCGATGCGGTCGTCGGTGAGCCTGCTGTACTGCCGGTACCTGCCGTCGTGGCGCGGGAAGACCCGGGCGGGCCTGCGGTGGTCCGGCAGGTCGCCCGCGTAGTCCGGGCTGCTCCGGCGCAGATCGACGAGGGTGCGGATGGCGACGCCGTCCGGCCTGCCCATCAGGGGCTCGTCGCGGTGCCGGAAGACGGAGACCAGTTCCACGTCGTGCCGCTCCGCGAGGGCCTGGGCGAGGTTGAAGGTCGTGCGGATGGTGCCGCCGATTCCGTACGTGTTGTGCAGCAGAAACGAAATGCGCATGCGCGGTCGTGCCCCCCAGATCCAGTCGAACGGGGCTCAACCGCCCCGTCCCTCCCACTGGTTCTTCGCCGCACGCGCTGTTTCGGTTCAGGTGGACGCCGGGTGGGTGGTGAGGGCGGCCGCGGTCTGGGTGAGGTGCCGGGTGAGGATGCCGGCGGCGGCGTCGGCGTCGCGGGCCAGCGCCGCCTCCTCCAGCCGGCGGTGCTCCTCGATGCCGTCCCGCCCGGGGGTCTGCTGCGCGGCGAAGCGGCGGGCCAGTTCGCTGGCGGTCCACATGCGGTCGAAGGTCTCCAGCAGGACGGGGTTGCCGCAGCCCTCCAGCAGCGTGCGGTGGAAGACGCGGTGGGCCTCCGACCACGCCTCGCTGTAGTACGCGCCCTCCCCGGGCCCGTACGGCTCCGTGCGGGCCAGGCGGTGGTGGGCGGCTCGTACGCGCGCCTCCCAGTCGAGGTCGCCGCGCTCGACGGACATGCGCAGCACGACCGGCTCGATGGTCCGGCGGGCCTCGGCGATCTCCTGCCAGCGGCGGTCGTCGAGGGCCGGGACGGCGAAGCCGCGGTTGGGGAGCCGGTCGGCGAGGCCGTCGCCGACGACCCGTACCAGGGCTTCGCGTACGACGGCCAGGCTGACGCCCTGTTCCTGGGCGAGGTCGTGCGGCTTGAGGGGGGAGCCCGGGGGGTGGTCTCCGCGCATGATCGCGTCCCGCAGGTGTGCGTAGACCTGCTCGGAGAGCATCCGCTTCCCCGGTGCGGTCGAGGTGTGTGCCGGCTGGGTCATGCGGCCATCGTAGACGACTCGACAGATAATCGATTATCCGTGTTATGGTCGATTCTGGTTGGCCGCGGGGCGGCCTGACCGAGCGCACAGCCTGAGAGGAATGACGCGATGCACGCCAATGCCAGAACCCATGCCAACGACCCCTTCGCCCGCCTCCCCGAGGCGGCCGCCTTCACCGTCACCAGCGCCACCGTCGCCGACGGCGCCGCCTGGGCGGCCGAGCAGCTCTCCGGCATCTCCGGCGTCCCCGGCGGGAAGGACATCTCGCCGCAGCTGTCCTGGAGCGGCGCCCCGGCGGGCACCCGGAGCTACGCCGTCACCGTCTACGACCCCGACGCCCCCACCGGGTCCGGGTTCTGGCACTGGGCGGTCGCCGACATACCCGCCACCGTGACCGAGCTGCCCGCCGGGGCCGGGGACGACGCCGGTTCCGGCCTGCCCGAGGGCGCCTTCCAACTGCCCAACGACGCCCGCGCGGCCCGCTTCGTCGGCGCCGCCCCGCCCCCGGGGCACGGCCCGCACCGCTACTTCACCGTGGTGTACGCCCTCGACGTTGACTCCGTCGGCGTTCCGGCCGACGCCACCCCGGCGGTCCTCGGGTTCACCATGTCCGGCCACACCCTCGGCCGCGCGGTCCTGACCGCCACCGCGGAAACCCCCGCCTGACCCACCGCATGTCCCGGCTCATCGACACCACGCAGATGTATCTGCGCACCATCCTGGAGTGCGAGGAGCGCGGCGTGATCCCGATGCGCGCCCGCATCGCCGAGCGGCTGCACCACAGCGGGCCGACCGTCAGCGAGACCGTCGCCCGCATGCAGCGCGGCGGTCTGCTGCACGTCACCGGCGACCGGCGGCTGGAGCTGACCGCGGCGGGCCGGCGGATCGCCACGCGGGTGCTGCGCAAGCACCGGCTCACGGAGTGCCTGCTCGTCGATGTGATCGGGCTGGAGTGGGAGCAGGCGCACGCCGAGGCCGGCCGCTGGGAGCACGTGATAGGCGAGGCCGTCGAACGCCGCGTCCTCACGCTGCTGCACCACCCCACGCGGTCGCCCTCCGGCGACCCGATCCCGGGCCTGGCGGAACTCGGCGAGAACAGCCGGCCGGCCACCGCCCCGGTGGGCGCATCGGCGCGCCCACCGGTTCCGGACGGGGGCGGCCCTCGGCCCCGGCGGTGAGCCGGTGGGCCGCGGGCCCTGGCCGCGTCCGCGGTGGCCGGCGGGGGAGAGGGCCGTCAGTGGCGGGCGGGGGCGTCGGAGAGCTTGAGCCAGACGACGCCCGCGATGATCACGGTGAGCCAGAGGGCCTTGGCCGCGGTGAGGCTCTCGTCGAAGAACACCGGGCCGAGGAGCGCCGCTCCCACGGCGCCGATGCCGGCCCAGACGGCGTAGCCGATGCCGACGTCGATGGTGCGGAGGGCGACGCTCAGGGCGTAGAGGGTCAGCAGGAAGAAGACGACGGCGACGAGGGACCAGGAGAGCACGGTGAAGCCCTCGCTGCCGCCCACGGAGAGGGCGTAGCCGACCTCGAAGGCCCCGGCGAGGAGGAGGACGAGCCACGACCGCGCGCGGTCGACGGCGGGCGCGGCGGCGGTGGCGGCGGCGCCGGTGGCGGCGGGGTTGCTGGACATGCGGGTTTCCGTTTCGTGAGGGAGGAGCGTCATGCCGTTCCGCTGAGCTGCAGGCCGACGACGCCGACGATGACCGCGGCGATGCCGGCGAACGTGCGCCAGTCGAGACGCTGGCCGAAGAAGAGGGCGCCGAGGACGGCGATCCCCACGCCGGCGACGGAGGTCCAGATCGCGTAGCCGACGCCGACGTCGAAGGTGAGCAGCGCCCGGCTGAGGAAGTACGTGGCGAGGCCGCCGCTGACCAGCGTGGCGGCGGTCCAGGCGGGTCGGGTGAAGCCCTGCGCGCGGCCCGCGGAGAGGGCGACGGTGATCTCCAGGACGACGGCGATGCCGAGGTGCAGCCAGTGCATGAGGGGCGTCCTCTCGGGTCGGGGGTGCTGCGACCCGTACAGCGTGGAACTTCACACCGGTGTCAACTGCAAGAGGAGCGCCGGGCGGGCACATGGCTGCCGGTACGCGCGTAGCCCGTCCACGGATGGACGGCCGTACACGTCCATCCGTACGGTCAGTGCCTCACTTGAGATCCGCGGACAGCGCCGCGTAGATGTACTCGCTGCCCCAGCGATCCCCGTCGAGGTCGTTCTCGACCAGGTGCGCCTCCCGGCGCATCCCGAGGCGCTCGCAGACCCCCACAGACCCGGTGTTCTCCACATCCAGCCGGGCGTAGAGCCGGTGCACGCCCAGCGTGTCGAAGGCGAACCCGGCCAGCGCCGCGGCCGCCTCGGTCGCGTAGCCCTGTCCCTGGTGGCGTGGGTCGAGAGTCCAGCCGATCTCGGCCTGGGCGGCGCGGGCGTCGGCCAGCTTGAGGCTCACCTCTCCCAGGACGCCGGGCTCGTCGCGTCGGCAGACAGCGAGCGCCAGCCCGTCCCCGTCGGCGTGCCAGGCCGTCTGCGCCGCGCGCTCGGCGGCCACCTGCTCGCTGCGCTCACGCGTGTGCGCCGGCCGGTACAAGTAGCGCGCCACGCTCGGCAGGCTCTGGTAGGCGTGCAGGTCGTCGGCGTCGCCGGGGGTGAACAGACGCAGCGACAGCCGGGACGTGGTCAACGGCAGCAGCGAGGCGACGTCCATGCGGACCTCCGGGACGCGGATGTGGATCACGTTGCGGACGGATTGTCACATCACGACGGCCCGGCCGCCACGCCATTTCAGGAGCAGTGGTCGGCAGCCGCGCGGACCCGCCCAGGTGGCAAAAGGGGTATTTCGGGCGTAGCGTCGACGTGGAGCCCTACGGCATCGGAGGCGAACGAAGATGCTGCCGAGCACCGCGAGCAAGGCACGCTACGCCGTCGGAACCGTCCTCGTGCTGGTCGGCGCGGTGGCCGTCGTCTGGAGCGTCTGGCGTCCCTGGTACAACGGCCGCGACGGACGGTACTACCAGCTGGGCGACGTCTTCGACGGCATCAGCAACACCCGGGCCCAGCTCTTCGGTTCGCTCTTCCTGGCGATGGCGGCGGCCGCGTTTCTCGCCCTCCTCGGGATCCTCAGGCGCTCGCGCCTCCTGGTCGTGCTTGCCGGGCTGCTGGTGCTGTTCATCACCGGCCTGTGGATGTTCCGGCAGGGGCAGGCGGTCGACGGGCTGAAGGTCAACACCGACGGGACCGGCCTGGACGTCGGGGCGGCCAACGCGGTCATCGGCGCCGCGCTGATGCTGATCGGCGCGGGCGTCTGGGGCAACCAGCGCCGCCGCCGCGCCATCCCCCACCCCGAGCAGGAAGCCCCCGACCAGCTCGCTGCCCGCCGCCGCTCCGCCCTGCCGACGTCCACCGGACCCGGCCCGGGCCCCCGGCAAGGCGCGGACACCCCCGCGGACACCCCCGCCGACCGGCCCCAGGAGCCGCCCCGCGCCGCCTGAGGGCGGGCAGGCCTCAGCCGTGGCGGCGGAGCAGGTCCTCGGTGTACGCGGTCAGCCGCTCGGCGTCTTCCGGACGAAGCGTCTTGAGGGACGCATCGAGCGGCTTGCCCCTGTCGACGGCCGTGTGCGGGTCGCGGGGCGGGTCGTCGATCCAGTCCACGACCGGTCGCACCGACTCGGCCACCGGGCGGGCGAAGAACCGGGCGAGGAGCCTGAGCGAGCCGCGGACCAGGCGGAGGTCGTGGTTATCGACGCCGCTGCGGGTGAAGCCGGGGTGGTAGGCGACGTAGCGGGTTCTGGTCGCGGTCCGGTTCGCGAAGGCGACGCCGAGCAGGTCGTTTGCCCGGGCGGCCTGGAGTTGGGCGCGTACGGGGCCGTAGCGCCGGGTCAGCTGGGGGTCGTCCCACCGGATTGCACCCGCGGTGTTGCCGACGCCGGCGACGTTGACGACGACGGGGGCGGGGGCTGCGTCGAGGAGCGGGAGCAGGCGGTGGCTGAGGAGGTAGCGGCTCAGGTAGTAGAGGGCGAAGGTGAACTCCAGGCCGTCGGCCGTCTGCTTCCGCTTCCTGCTGACCCGGTTGGCGAAGAGCGCCAGCGCGTCGATCGCCTCGTACTGCCCGCCGATGTCGGCGACGACCCGTTCGACCTCGGCGATCGAGGACAGGTCCGCGCGTACGAAGCGCAGGTTCGGGTCGGCGGCGCGGTCGAGCAGGGCACGGCCCTTGTCCTCGCTGCTGCCGATGACGGTGACGCGGTCGCCGCGGCCGAGGCGTTCCAGCGCGACCGCTCGGCCCATGCCGTCCGTGCCGCCGCTGATTATCACGGTCTTCTGCGGTTGGCCCGGCACGGCGTCCTCCATAGGATCGGCATTGAGATCTGCATCGGCCGGTCCATCGTCAACCGCGGCGCCACAGGCGGAAAGAAGGCAGTTTGATGTCCGGTACGCACACGGATGTGCCCTCGGTGCTCGCTCACGAGCTGCCCCGCCCGGTGCCGGCCGACGAGTTCGCCGCGTGCCCGGTCGGGGAGGTGTTCCGACGGGTGGGCGACAAGTGGAGCATGCTGCTGGTGATCCTGCTCGGCGGCCGTCCGCACCGGTACAACGAGCTGCACCGTGCCGTCGAGGGCATCAGCCAGCGCATGCTGACGCGCACGCTGCGCACCCTGGAATCCGACGGGCTGGTGCACCGCCGGGTGCACCCCACCGTGCCGCCCAGCGTGGAGTACAGCCTGACCCCGCTGGGGCGGAGCCTGCTGGAGCCGGTGTCGGCGCTGGCCGACTGGGCGGTGCGGCACGAGGCGGAGATCAACGCGTCCCGGGCCCGGTACGCCGACGCGCCGTTCGGGCGGCCGGACGCGCCGGTGAGTGATCCCGCCGTGCGCTGAACCGGCGGTCAGCCGCCCGAAAACCGGTGGAGCCGCGCCGCCGCGTGCCGTTACCGTGCCGACTGCTCCAGTCGTCGAGGCAAGGGCGTGCCGTTGTACACCGTGTGAGACCTCACAAGCGCTGATCGGTCGCGCGTCGTACGCCGCTTCGTGCGCGTGCGCCGTGCTGCTTTTTGCTGCGGTTTTCTCACACAGATTCCGGTGTACTTCTGTGCTCACAGACTGGTTTGTCATGCCCACCCGTCTGCCTCTCGTCCGCCGCCGCTGTCACGCGTGCGCGTCCGGGCGGCGGTTCCGGGCCAACGGCAAGTTCCGTGTCAACGCCCACCACAAGCTCCTCGACGCCTGGCTCCTCGCGCACTGCACGGCCTGCGGGGAGACGACGAAGCTCGCCGTGCTGGAGCGGGTCAACGTCCGTTCCGTACGTCCCGAAACCCTCGCCCGCCTGCACCACAACGACATCGGCCTCGCCGCCGCGCTCCTCCAGGACCCGGCCGTCCAGCGCCGCAACCGCGTCGCGCTCGACTGGACCGGCGCCTGGCGGCTCGACACCGGCGGCACGGACCACCTGGACCGCGAGGTCGTCGACGTGACCGTGCGCTTCGAGGCGCGGATCCCGGTCCGGCCGGTGCGGTTGGTCGCCGACGGGTGCGGGCTGGCGCGGGCCGAGGTGGAGAGGCTGGTCGAGGAGGGGAGGCTGGTCTCGGCCGTGCGTCTGACCGGCAGGCTCTCCGGCGACTTCACGTTCACCCTCAAGCGCTGACCCCGCGCGGCAGGCCCGGGGGTCTGTCCGGCGACATCTGCCGGGCAGGCCCCCGCCGTGCTCACATCTGTCCGTACCTGACGTGGAAGCTGACGGTCTTGTCGTCGCCGAAGTCCGCGATCATGCTGTAGTGCTCCTGGGCGGGCAAGAAGCTCTCGGCGAGGAAAACGCTGTTGTGCAGCAGGAAGTCGCGGTCCATGTTCTGGACGCGCAGGGTGCGCGGGTGCAGGCGGGCGACCTCGTGGTAGCGGCCGAGCCGGCGGTGCCACAGGGTCAGGCGGTCGCCCTCGACCACCGCCACCAGCCGCCGCCGGAGCAGCCGGGCGAGCAGGGTGAGCGGCACGCCGTCTATCTCGTCGTACGTGACGTGCGACTGCCGGCGGCCCCTTGTGTCGAGCCCGGTGACGGCTTCGATGCGCACCCAGCGGACCTTCATGCCGAGACTGCTACTCCCGTAGCTGCGCAGATGCGCGCTGAGGGCCCGATGGGAGCCGAGCAGGTAGCGGTGCCGGTACAGCGGCAGCAGGACGAGAAGCAGACCGGCGGCCGCGAAGCCCCAGGGCCAGCCACCGCCCAGACCGTAGCCGATCACCCACGTGAAAACGAGGATGACGAAGAAGCCGAAGCAACTCATG
Source organism: Streptomyces synnematoformans (assembly GCF_039531005.1). NCBI lineage: Bacteria > Bacillati > Actinomycetota > Actinomycetes > Kitasatosporales > Streptomycetaceae > Streptomyces > Streptomyces synnematoformans. Next base: position 1,579 of record NZ_BAAAPF010000131.1, on the reverse strand, counting down.
GCTCCCCACCTCCCCCGCCCCGAGCCCGGGACCGTCGAGTGCCGTCGACCGGCGAGCCAGTGTGCCGCGGCCGGCCGGGGGCCCGTCCCGGGGCCGGGGCCCGGAGGCGGGGCGGGGGCGCCCGGAGGCGGGGCGGGGTCACGCTACGGCGGTGCCCTCCAGTTCGACCAGCAGGGTGGGGATCGCCAGCCGGGTGACGCCGAGCATCGTGGTCGCCGGTGCCGCCTGCGCGGCGGCAAGGCGGCCGGCCAGCGCGCCGTAGTGCTGGAAGAGCAGGTCGACGTCGGTGGTGTAGACGTTGAGGCGGACGAGGTGCGCGAGGGACATGCCGGCGTCGGCGAGTACGGCCTCCAGGTTGTCGGCGCTGAGCGCCAGTTGGGCGGCCATGTCGCCGGCGTGCTGCGGCGTGCCGTCGGGGCTCATGGCGGTCTGGCCGGAGAGGTAGAGGGTCCGGGTGTGGCCGGCGACGAGTTCGCCCTGGTTGAAGCCCATCTCTGCGGACCAGGTGACCGGGTTTATCGCGGTACGTTCCATGGGCGTCAGCCTCGCAGCCAATCACGACATCCTGTGTCGTATATTCTGCTAGATTTTTTCGTGTGCGCGCCGATCGTCTGGTCTCGCTGGTGCTGCTGCTGCGCCAGCGCGGCCGGCTGTCCGCGGCCACGCTCGCCCGCGAGCTGGAGGTCTCCACCCGCACCGTGCTGCGCGACATCGACGCGCTGTCCGCGGCCGGCGTCCCGGTCCACGCCGAACGCGGCCGGCACGGCGGCTTCGCGCTGCTGCCCGGGTTCCGTACGGAGCTGACCGGGCTCAGCCACGACGAGGCCCTGGCGCTCCTCATCGCCGGATCGCGGCGCGGGGCGCAGGCGTTCGGCCTCGGCTCGGCGCTGGCGTCGGCGATGCTCAAGGTGGTCGACGCGCTGCCCGCCGGGTACCGCGACACCGCCGCGGGCGTGGCCGAACGGCTGCTCGTCGACCCGGAGACCGATCTCCTCGCCCGCCCGCTCACCGCCGACGACGTACCGGACGACGTGCTCGCCGCGATCCGCGGCGCGGTGTTCGCCGGGCGCCGGCTGCGCATCCGGTACGCCCCCGAGGGCCGCCCCGCGGCGTGGCGCACGGTGGACCCGATCGGCCTGGTCACCGTGCGGGACCGGGGCTACCTGCTCGCGACGCGGGCCGGCGCCGACCGCACGTACCGGCTCTCGCGGGTGCGCGCCGCCGAGGAACTCGCCGAGGCGGCGGCGCGGCCGGAGCGGGTCGACCTGGACCGGGTCTGGCAGGAGCGGAGCGCCCGGTTCCGTGCGGGCGGGGAGCAGGTCGCGGTGGAGGTGCGGCTGACGGCGGCGCGGCGGGAGGAACTGGTCGGCACGGCGCTGGCCGTGCTCGCCGAGGAGGCGGAGCCGGACGGCCGGCTGCGGCTGGAGGCGGCGTTCCAGGACGCGCGGCACGCGGAGTGGGCGGTGTGGCAGCTGGGGGCGGACGGGGAGGCGCTGGCGCCGGAGTGGCTGCGTACGGCGCTGCGGGACCGGGCGGCGACGCTGGCGGCGCGGTACGCGGGGGCGCCGGGGGCCGGGGC
>NZ_BAAAPF010000130.1:0-18114 GCF_039531005.1 Streptomyces synnematoformans | reverse complement strand
ACGGCGGCGGCGGAGGCGGAGCGGCCGGGGCACGAGCGGGCGGGGCCCGCGCGGGGCAACGGGTCGGCGCCCGGCGGGAGCGGAACGGGCCGGGAGAGCCGGGGAAGCCGGGGGAGCCGGACCGGCGGGATCCAGATCCGCGAGACCGGGCGGGACCGCGCCGGCGGACGGGACGGGGAGAGCGGGCAGGGCCGGGAGAGCGGCGCGACCGGGCTGCCGGCATGGACGGCGGGCATGACGACGGGCGCGCGCTCCGTACGCACCACCCGCGCCACCCCTACGCCCCCGCGCCCCGAGGACGCGCTGCTGCGCACCTGGCCCCCGAGGAACACTCCGACGCCGCCGCCGACCGGATGGCCGGAACCGGGCTCCGCCGGGATGTCCGGCGCCCCCGGTGCCGGTCCCGCGCACGGCGCTCCACCCACCGGGCGGCACCCCTTCTCGCACGCGCCCCCCTCCTTTCACACCCCGCCCCACTCCGCCCACCCGCCGCACCCCCACGCACCCGGGCAGTCCCCGCCGCCCGCCGCGGCCGAGCACGTGCTCGACGCCTTCGCCGGGCGCCACTCCGCCGCCGCCAGCCTCGCCCGCCTCGGCCGCTGGGAGGAGGCCGTCGCCGCCCACCGCGCGCTCGCCGCGGAACGCGGCGCCGCGCTCGGTGCCGACCACCCAGACACCCTCGCCAGCCGCCACCAGACCGGCCTGTGCCTGGCCCGCCTGGGCCGCACCGCGGAGGCGCTGGAGGAGTTCCGCACGGCGGCGGCGGGCCGGGAGCGCCGCCTCGGCCGGGAGCACGTCGACACCCTCGCCGTCCGGCAGGAGGCCGCGTACGCGCTCGGCCAGCTGGGCCGGCACGCCGAGGCGCTGGAGGCGTACGCCGGCGTGCTCGCCGACCGCGAGCGCACCATGGGCGCCGAGCACCCCGACACGCTGCGCTGCCGCCACAACCTCGCGTACACCCTCAGCCGCCTCGGCCGCTACGAGGAGTCCTACCGCGTCGCCGGCGAGGTCACCGCCGTCCGCGCCCGCGTGCTCGGCCCCGACCACCCCGACACCCTGGTCAGCCGCTACGAGGTCGGACACGCGCTGGGCAGCCTCGGCCACTGGGAGCAGGCTCTCGCGACGTACCGCGAGGTCGCCGCCGCCCGCGGCGGCACCCTCGGCCGCGAGCACCCCGACACCCTCGCCGCCCGCTACGAGGCGGGCATCTGCCTGGGCCGCCTCGGCCGGCACCAGGAGGCGCTCGACCACTACGAGGCGCTGATCGCCGACCGCACCCGGGCGCTCGGCACCCGCCACCCCGAGACCCTGCGCGCCCGCCACATCCGCTGCGTCACCCTGGGCCGCCTCGGCCGCTGGCACGAGGCGCTGACCGAGGCCCGCGAGGTCACCGCCGTCCGCGAACGGGTCCTCGGCCCGGAGCACGCGGACACGCTCGCGGGGCGCCGCGAGATCGCGGTCGCGCTGGGCTGGCTGACCCGCTGGGCGGAGGCGCTGACGGTGCACCGCGAGGTGGCGCGCGCCCGTGAACGCACGCTGGGCGCGGCCCACCCGGAGACCCTGTCCAGCCGCCACGACGAGGCCCACTGCCTGGAGCAGCTCGGCCGCACGGCGGAGGCGGCGGAGGTCTACCGGCTGGCGGCCTCCCGCCGGGCGTCGGGCTGAGCCCCCGCCCGCCACCCGCAGCCCGCGCGGCGTGGCGTCCCCTGGCCCGGGGCGATCTTCCGTGCTACGAAGAGCCATGCCCCAGCGCAGCAGCTACGACGCCGTCGTCGTCGGCGGCGGCCACAACGGCCTCGTCGCCGCCGCCTACCTCGCCCGCGCCGGGCGCTCCGTGGTCGTCCTGGAGCGCCTCGACCACACCGGCGGCGCCGCCGTCTCGGCCCGCCCCTTCGCCGGTGTCGACGCCCGGCTCTCCCGCTACTCCTACCTCGTCAGCCTGCTGCCCCGCACCATCGTCGACGACCTCGGCCTTTCCTTCGCCGTCCGCAAGCGCGCCGTGTCCTCCTACACCCCCGCCGTCCGCGCCGGCCGGCCCACCGGCCTGCTCGTCGAGACCGGCCCCGGCACCGCCACCCGCGACTCCTTCGCCGCCCTGACCGGCGACGACCGTGAGTTCGACGCCTGGCAGCGCTTCTACGGCATGACGCAGCGCGTCGCCCAGCGCATCTTCCCCACCCTCACCGAGCCGCTGCCCACCCGCCGCGAGCTACGGGCCCGGGTGGACGACGACGAGGCGTGGCGGGCGCTGTTCGAACGGCCGCTCGGCGAGACGGTCGAGGAGACCTTCGCCGACGACCTCGTCCGCGGCGTCGTGCTCACCGACGGGCTCATCGGCACCTTCGCCTCCGCCCACGACCCGTCCCTGGCCCAGAACCGCTGCTTCCTCTACCACGTCATCGGCGGCGGCACCGGCGACTGGGACGTACCGGTCGGCGGCATGGGCGCGTTCACCGACGCCCTCGCCGCCGCGGCCCGCGGAGCGGGCGCGGAGATCGCCACCGGCCACGAGGCCGTCGCCCTGCGCACGGACGGCGAGCGCGCGGAGGTGACGTACCGGACGGGGGACGGGGAGCAGACCGTCGCCGCCCGCACGGTGCTCGTCGGCGCGTCGCCCGCCGCGCTCGCCGCACTGCTGGGCGAGGAACCGCCGGACCCCGGCCCCGAGGGCGCGCAGCTGAAGGTGAACATGCTGCTGCGGCGGCTGCCGCGGCTGCGCGACGAGCGGGTGGATCCGCGGCAGGCGTTCGCGGGCACCCTCCACGTCGCCGAGGGCTACGCCGACCTGGAGACGGCGTACCGCGAGGCCGCCGCCGGCCGGCTGCCGCACGCACCGCCGTCGGAGATCTACTGCCACTCGCTGACCGACCCGTCGATCCTCGCCGGCGACCTGGCCCGCGCGGGCTACCACACGCTCACCCTCTTCGGCCTGCACGCCCCCGCCCGCCTCTTCACCGAGGACAACGACACCGTCCGCGAGGAACTGCTGCGCTCCACCCTCGCGCAGCTCGACGCCCACCTCGCCGAGCCGCTGGCCGGCTGCCTCGCCACCGACGCCGACGGCCGGCCCTGCATCGAGGCGAGGTCCCCGCTCGACCTGGAGCGCGACCTGCGCCTGCCGGGCGGCAACATCTTCCACCGCGAGCTGGCGTTCCCGTACGCGACCGAGGAGACCGGGGAGACGGAGGAGCCGGGCGGCCGGTGGGGTGTGGCGACGCGGCACGCGAACGTGCTGCTGTGCGGGGCGGGTGCGGTACGCGGCGGGGGCGTGAGCGGGATCCCCGGGCACAACGCGGCGATGGCGGCGCTGGGGAGATAGCTCGGCCCACGCCCGATGCGGTGCGGGCCGGGCGGCCGGCACGGTACGCAACCGGGCCCCGGCCCCGCCGCGCAACGGCGCCGGGGCCCGGCCCGGCCGGTGCGCCGCGCTCAGTCCGCGGACGCCGTCCAGCCGTCCGTCTCCACCCGCGCCGCGTCTCCCCGCCGGCCGTCGTCGAACAGCACCCGGTGCCCGTCCTTCACCCGTACGCCGTCCACGTACACCCCGCGCCCCACGTACCGCCGGTCCGTCGCATACCGCCACCGCAGCCGGACGGCCCGGCCGCGCCACGCGCCCAGGTCCGCGCCCGCCCGGTGCCACACCCGCCCGGACCAGCCGTCCGCCGTACCCTCCGGGTGCTCCCGCACGTCCCCGTCCCCGCCGCCCCGCGGTCGGCTCGTGAACGGCACCGGCTCCCACGTCCCGCCGCCGTCCGCCGACGCCTCCAGGTGCACCTTGTCCCACCGCGGCTCGGTGTCCCACCACAGGGCGAACTCCAGCGTCCCGCGCGGCCCGCGCACCGTCACCTCGGGCAGGGTGAGCGTCGACGTGCTCTCACTGGCCGTCCCGCTGAACCACGCCGTGCGCCCCTTGTCCGGCCGCACCGGCACGGCCCGCGCCAGGTTGGTCCCCGCCGCGGCCCGCGGCGCGCTGCCGGAGCGCCAGCTGCGCACGGGGTGCACCGAGTTGCCGAGGAGCACGAGGAAGGTGTCGGTCGTCGGGTCGACGACCAGCGCGGTGCCGGTGAAGCCGGTGTGCCCGGCGGAGTGCGGCGTGGCCATCGCGCCCATGAACCAGTGCTGGTACAGCTCGAAGCCGAGCCCGTGCTCGTCGCCCGGGAAGGCGGTGTTGAAGTCGGTGAACATCAGCTCCACCGACTCCCGCTCAAGAATCCGGGTCCGCCCGTACGCCCCGCCGTTCAGCAGCGTGCGGCACAGCACCGCCAGGTCCCACGCGGTGGAGAACACCCCGGCGTGCCCCGCGACCCCGCCGAAGGAGTACGCGTTCTCGTCGTGCACCTCGCCCCGCACCATCCCGCGGTCGAGCCCCGACCACGGCTTGCGCGCGTCCTCGGTGGCGGCGATGCGGGGCAGCCACGCGGCGGGAGGGTTGTAGCGGGTGTGGTGGAGACCGAGGGGGCCGGTGACGTCGTCGGCGAGGAGGCGGTCGAGAGGCTTTCCGGTGATCTTCTCCAGGACGAGCTGGAGGCTGATGAGGTTGAGGTCGGAGTAGAGGTAGGCGGTCCCGGGCGGGTTGACCGGCGCCTCCCGCCACAGCCGGGCGAGCTTGTCCTCCCACGTCGGCTCCGCGTACAGCGGGATCCAGGAGGTGAATCCCGAGGTGTGCGTCAGCAGCTGGAGGACGGTGACGTCCTGCTTGCCCGCGGCGCCGAAGTCGGGGAGGTAGGAGGCCACGGTGGCGTCGAGGGCGAGTGCACCGCGCTCGATCTGCTGCACGGCGAGCAGGGAGGTGAAGAGCTTGGAGACGGAGGCGAGGTCGAAGACGGTGTCCATCGACATGTCGATCTGTTGCTCTTCCGGCAGCTCGACACCGGTGTCGGTGGCCTCGTCGTACGCCTCGTAGCGCACCGCCTTGCCGATCGCCCGCTCCAGCGCCACCGTCCGCCCCCGCCCGGCGAGGACGACCGCCCCCGCGTACCACGGGTACGTCGGCGACGGGCCCAGGAACGTCTCGGCGTCGGCGACCAGCTGCCGCAGCTGCGGCTCCAGCAGCCCGGCCCGCTCGGCGCTGCCGCGCCGCAGCACGGGGGCCGCTCCGCCGGCGGCGGTGGCCGCCTCCGCGGCGCGGGCCGGGAGGCCGGTGGAACCGGGGACCACGAAGAGCGCACCTCCCGTAGCGAGTGCACCGGCGGCGAAGCGTCGTCGGTCCAAGTGACCCATCTTCCGACCCCTCCTGAAAGAAAACTTCGAAGTGCCGCGCGAACGGTGAAACTTTCTTCCGGGGGGTTCGTGCTGTCAAGACCTCCGGACGGCGGCGCGGCCGCGCGGTCGCCCGCCCGGCGTGCGCTCACCCGGTGTCACTCCGGCACGAGGCAGAACGGATGGCCCGCCGGGTCCTCGTAGACGCCCCAGTCCTCCTCGTACCGCAGGAACTTCGCCCCGTGGGCCAGCGCGTCGCGCTCCGCCGCCTTCACGTCGTCCACCGCGATGTCGAGGTGCAACTGCTGCGGGCGGGCCGGATCCGGCCACCGCGCCGGCCGCAGTCCGGGTGCACGCTGGAAGGCCAGGACGCCGCCGTCCGGCAGGTGCAGCGTGGACCAGTCGTCGTCGAGGGACCACCGCGGATCCGCCCGGTCGACCTCCCCGCCGAGCAGCGCCTGGTAGAACGCGGCCAGCTCGCGGGGACGCGGGCAGTCGAGCACGGTGCACTGCAGCGTACGCGTCATACGCCGACCCTACGCCCGTGCCCCGTCCCCCAGCGCCCGGCGCAGCCGCCGCGCCTCGCCCGGGGTGAGGTGGGGGTTGGCCAGCCGGGCGGGGAGGGCGTGGGCGTAGCCGGGGGCGGCGTCCGTGCCGGTGGTGCGCAGCAGGGCGCGCAGGAGGAGCCGTACGCCCAGGGCCTCTGGTGGGCCGAGTTCCACGCCGCGCAGGATGCAGACGGTCATCGCCACGTCGCACGCCGGGTCGCCCGCGGCGGCGTTGCGCCAGTCGATGGCGTACGGGCCGCGCGCGGTGAGGATCACGTTGTCCGGGTGGAGGTCCAGGTGGAGCACCCGGTCGCCGCTGCCGGAGCCGGGGGAGGGCGGCAGGAACTCCGGGGCGGGCACGGCGTGCAGCCTGTCGTGGAGCCGGGCGAGCATGCGCCCGTACGCCGTGACGCGCCACGGCCGGCGGCGCAGCGCGGAGAGCATGGTCGGGCCGTCGAGGCGTTCCAGGACCTGGTCGGTGTCGTGCGCGTCGTAGACGTGCGGGACGGGGAAACCGGTGCCGGCGAGGTAGGCCGTCAGCCGCGCCTCGGCCTCCGCGGGCCCGCCGGACCGGTACCGGCGCAGCACCCGGCCGTCGGTCAGCGCGTACACGTCCGCTTCGCGTCCCCGCCCGATCAGCTCCACCCGCCCGACTCTCGCACATCACTCCGGGCCCGTAGGGATAGCCTCTGACCAAAGCCGGCCCGTGGTTGGGATACGAACGCATGATCCGCGTCATGACCTGGAACCTCTGGTGGCGCTTCGGGCCGTGGCAGGAGCGGAGCAAAGCCATCCTCGACATCCTCCGCGACGTGCGTCCGGACGTCGTCGGGCTGCAGGAGGTCTGGGGCCGGGACGGGGACAACCTGGCCGGGTGGCTCGCCGGCGAGCTGGGCATGCGGTGGGCCTGGGCGCCCTCGCCGGAGCCCGGGCGCTGGCAGCGGCGTATCGGCGACCCCACGGTCGAGGTCGGCAACGCGGTGCTCAGCCGCTGGCCGATCGCCGGGCGGGAGACCGCCGCGCTGCCCGCGGGCGAGGAGGAACCCGACGGGCAGCAGGCGCTGTACGTGCGTGTGGCCGCGCCCGGCGGTGTGACGGTGCCGTTCTTCACCACGCACCTGCTCTCCCACCCCTACGCCTCCGCCACCCGCTGCGCGCAGGTCTCGGCGCTCGCCCGATTCGTCCACGAGCGGCGCGGCGACGGCGACTTCCCGCCCGTGGTCACCGGGGACTTCAACGCCGAGCCCGACTCCGACGAGATGCGGCTGCTCGGCGGCACGATGACCGCGCCCGCCGTGCGCGGCCAGGTGCTCTACGACGCCTGGCGCTACGCCCGCCCCGGGGCGGCCGGGGCGACGTGGGACCAGGTGAACCCGCACGCGGCGCGGACGCTGGAGTGGGACTCGCGGATCGACTACGTGCTCGTGGGGCCGCCCGGGCCGGAGGGCGAGGGGCACGTGCGGGACGTGCGGCGGGCGGGCGACGCGCCGGTCGACGGGGTGTGGGCGTCGGACCACTGCGCGGTCGTCGCGGACCTGGCCACGCGGGCCGACGTACCCGCCGGCTGAACCCGTCCGCGCAACGCGGCGCGGGCGCCGCCGTGTCCGTTCCCCCGCACTTTCCCGGTCCCCCTATCGTGGCCTGTTCCGCCGCCCGCCGCGATGGATACCCTTGCTCCGGACGACGCTCACCGGGAGGAGCAGGACGTGGCCAACAGCACCACTCAGCAGCCGGCGGCGGGCAGCGGGAAACCGCAGCTCGATCTGACAGGCGCCACGTGGCAGTCGAGCAGCCAGGGGGTGGGAGACGTCGAGATCGCGTTCGTGGAGGGCTACATCGCCATGCGCGACGGGCGCAACCCGGAGGGACCCGCGCTGATCTTCACCCCGGGGGAGTGGCGTGCCTTCGTCCTCGGCGCCCGTGACGGCGAGTTCGACCTGACCTGACCACCGGCCGCACCCGTCGATCCGGCCCGCCGCTAGCGGCGGGCCGGATCGACGGGGCGGTCACGCCAGCACGGCGCAGCCCCGCTCGCGCAGCGCGACGAGCGGGGCTTCGGTGCCTTCGACGTCGTTCCAGCGCAGGTCCAGCTTCTCCAGCGCGGGCAGCTCCGCCAGCCAGCCGGGGACCTCGCGGATCGCGTTGGCCCGCAGGTCCAGACGGCGCAGCAGCGGCAGCCGGGCCAGCACGGCGGGCACGGACCGCAGCGCGTTCTCGCGCAACTCCAGCTCGCGCAGCTCCCCGAGCCCCGCCGCCGAGTCGGGCAGCGCCGTGAGCGCGTTGCCCCGCAGCCACAGCTCGCGCAGCGCCGACAGCCGCCCCACCGACTCCGGCAGCCGCGTCAGCCGGCAGTGCTGCGCGCGGAGTTCCCACAGCCCCGCCATGTCGCCCAGCTCCTCGGGCAGGGCGTCGAGGGGGTTCTCGCCGACGTTGAGGTACGCCAGCGTGTGCAGCCGGCCGAGCGCGGCGGGGAGCCGGGTCAGCCGGTTGTCGTGCAGGTACAGGCAGCGGCTCAGGGCCGGCAGCGAGCCGAGGGCCCCGGGCACCGCGACGAGCGCGTTGTGCCCGAGGTCCAGGGTGTGCAGCCGGGTGAGCGCGGCGACGTCGTCCGGGAGGTGCGTCAGCGCGTTGTCGGCCAGGACGAGCACCTCGGCGTCCGTCTCCCGCCAGACCCGCGGCGGCACGGCGGTGAGGCCGGCCCGCCGGTGGTTCACGACCCGGGTCACGGCCAGGGGCCCAGCTCGGGCAGCCGGCCCTCCAGCCGCTGATGCGGCCGGCGGCCCGCCAGCCACGCGGTGAGATCCGTGAGCCGGCCCCTGACCACCGGCCCGCCGCCGGTGCCGAACGTGTGCCGTACCGGCCCGTCCGACTCGACCAGGGTGAGCCCCGCGGGCGCGCGCGGCGCCAGGAACTCGAAGAGGTGCAGGCACAGCTCGCGCGGCCAGGCCGCCGAGCAGGTCGCCAGGTCCGCGTCCGCGGTGTGCACCTCCAGCTCGCGCCACCAGCAGTGCAGCGCACCCAGCAGGTCGCCGTCGCGGTAGCGCACCGGGCGGGACCAGTCCGCGTCGCCCACCGACCCCCAGACGGCCTCCGCCTCCGCCAGGGTGGCCGTCACCGCCGCGGTCAGCTCCGCGGCGCTCCGTACCGCCCCGGCCTCGATGCCCGCGTCACGGGCCGGCCGGCCGCCGTCGTACACCTCGACCAGCTCGCCCTTCAGGGCGTACCGCGCCTGGCGGGTGAGCGCCCGGCCGATGCCTTCGAGGTGCGACAGCACGTGCGCGCGGGTCCAGTCCGGCAGCCTGGACGGTCCGCGCTCCCCGCCCTCGGTGAGCTCCGCCAGCGCGATGCGCAGCCGCTCGTGCCCGTCCAGCACGTACGCCCACACCTCCGGCCCGGCCGGCACGCCCCCGGGTCTCTCCATCCGGCCCCTCCTCCGTCGTCGACGGACAGACCATACTCGTGCGGCAGCGGCCGTACGCCCGATCCGGCACTGCCGGATCGGGCGTACGGCGGAGGCCGCCCCGGGAGCCGGTGGCGGCGCGGGACCCGTACGATTGGTGCATGGCATTTCTCCGCCGCCGCAGCAGCGCCGCCAAGCCCGCGGGCCCGGACTTCGACGTCCTGGCCATGGACCCGGGCGACTGGCCCGGCGACCTCGGCGCCGGTCTGCTGCCCGGGCCGGACGGGAGCTGCCAGGGGGTCTTCCTGCGGTACGACCTGTTCGGCGGCCGCGGCCCCGCGATGATCATCGGCAACCTGCCGGAGGGCTCGCCCGCCCGCGACGTGCCCGAGGGCCAGCCGCCCTTCGAGGTCGCGCAGCTGCTGCTGGCGCTGGAGCACGACGAGCCGGTGACCGTCACCGACGTCGAGGACGCCCCGGTGATGCAGGGGGACAACCTGCTCATCGTGCGCCGGCTCAAGCTCTCGGAGAGCCGCGTCTCCTGCGTCCAGTTCGACCGCAGCGACAACGTGCTCGTGACCATCGCGGCCTGGGACCGGCCCATCTCCGAGGAGCTGTACGCGCTGCTCAAGCCGCTGCCCGCGGAGCTGTTCCAGCAGGCCTGAGCCCGCACCGCGGCAACGCGGGTCGTTGCGCGGCCTCTTGTCACCCAGTCATCGGACCTCTAGCGTGACACGGCATGACTGAGGGGATCTCGCGTAGAACCACCGTCAAGTCGGCTATCGGCGCCGCAGGTGCGATGGCCATGGGACCGTCCATCTTCTCCGGGGACGCGTCCGCTTCTGATTCCGCTGATACCTCCGATGAATTGGGTCTCTGGTACGCGACGCCCGCCGCGGACTGGGAGCGCGAGTCGCTGCCCGCGGGCAACGGCGCGCTCGGTCTCGGCGTGTTCGGCACGCTCGCCTCCGAACGGCTGACGCTGAACGAGAAGACGCTGTGGACCGGCGGCCCCGGCTCCGCCGGCTACGACTTCGGCAACTGGCGCGAACCGCGGCCCGGCGCACTGGCCGCCGTGCAGGACCGCATCGACGCCGAGGGGCGGCTGAGCCCGGAGTCCGTCGCCGCGGAGCTGGGCCAGCCCAAACACGGCTACGGCGCCTACCAGGTGCTCGGCGACCTCCGGCTCGACCTGGCCGCCGCGCCCGCCGCGCCGGACGGCTCGTACCGCCGCGGGCTCGACCTCCGGCGGGCGGTCGCCACCGTGGCGTACGACCACGAGGGTGCCCGGCACCTGCGGGAGTTCTTCGTCTCGTACCCGGACTCGGTGGCCGTGGGCCGGCTGGCCGCCGACCTGCCCGGGCAGGTGTCGTTCACCCTGCGCTACACCTCCCCGCGCGACGACTTCCAGGCCGACGCGAGCGGCGACCGGCTGACGGTCCGGGGCACCCTCGCGGACAACGGGCTGGTCTTCGAGACGCAGATCCGCCTGCTCACCGACGGCGGCACCGTCACGGCCGGGGACGGCACGCTGACGGTGAGCGGCGCGGACGCGGCCTGGTTCGTGCTGTCGGCCGGCACGGACTACGCCGACACCCACCCCGGCTACCGCGGCCCCGACCCGCACGACCGGGTCACGCGCGCCGTCGACCGGGCGGCCCGGGCGCCGTACGCCAAGCTGCTGCGGCGCCATGTCGCCGACCACCGCCGGCTGTTCGACCGCGTCGCCCTCGACGTCGGCGGCCGGCCGCCCGCGGACGTGCCCACGGACGAGCTGCTGGCGCGGTACGGCGGCGGGGAAGCCGGCGCGGACCGGGCGCTGGAGGCGCTGTTCTTCCAGTACGGGCGGTACCTGCTGATCGCCTCCTCCCGGCCGGGGTCGACGCCGGCGAACCTGCAGGGCGTGTGGAACAACGTCACCAACCCGCCGTGGAGCGCCGACTACCACGTCAACATCAACCTGCAGATGAACTACTGGCCGGCCGAGAGCACCAACCTCGCCGAGACCACCGGACCGTACGACGAGTTCGTCGACGCCCTCCGCGCCCCCGGCCGGGTCACCGCGCGGGAGATGTTCGGCAGCGACGGCTGGGTCGTGCACAACGAGACCAACCCGTACGGCTTCACGGGCGTGCACGACTGGGCGACCGCGTTCTGGTTCCCCGAGGCCGCGGCCTGGGTCACGCAGCAGATGTACGAGCACTACCGCTTCGGCGGCTCCACGGACTACCTCCGCCGCACCGCCTACCCCGTGATGAAGGAGGCCGCCCGGTTCTGGATCGCGAACCTGCGCACCGACCCGCGGGACGGCAGGCTGGTCGTCACCCCCAGCTACTCGCCCGAACAGGGCGACTTCACCGCGGGCTGCTCGATGTCGCAGCAGATCGTGTACGACCTCTTCACCTCCACGCTCGAAGCCGCCCGCACCCTCGGCGACGACCCGGCGTTCCGCCGCCGCCTGGAGCAGGTGCTGGAGGACCTGGACCCGGGGCTGCGGATCGGGTCGTGGGGCCAGCTGCAGGAGTGGAAGGAGGACCTGGACGACCCGGGCAACGACCACCGGCACGTCTCGCACCTGTTCGCCCTGCATCCGGGGCGGCAGATCGAGGTGGGCAGCGAGTGGGCGGAGGCGGCGAAGGTGTCGCTGACCGCGCGCGGTGACGGCGGGACGGGCTGGAGCAAGGCCTGGAAGATCAACTTCTGGGCGCGGCTGACGGACGGCGACCACGCGCACAAGATGCTCTCCGAACAGCTGAAGTCCTCCACCCTGCCGAACCTGTGGGACACCCACCCGCCGTTCCAGATCGACGGCAACTTCGGCGCCACCGCCGGCATCGCGGAGATGCTGCTGCAGAGCCAGCACGGCCCCGTCGAGGTCCTGCCGGCCCTCCCGGCCGCCTGGGCGGACGGCTCGGTGACCGGACTGCGCGCCCGCGGCGGCGTCACCGTCGACATCACCTGGGCCGGCGGCCGGGCGACCCGGATCGTGCTGCACGCCTGCCGCACCGGCCGGCTCATCCTGCGCAGCGACCTCCTCCCCGGCGGGGAGGTGACCGTCCACGCGCGTGCGGGGCGCACCTACACTTTCGGCTGACACACCTTCGGCTCAGCGCCGGCCTGACAGGCCGTCAGCCGGGTGGACGGCGGGCCGCCCCGCGTCCGGCCGTTGCGCGGGCACCGGACGAGGGGGCGGGGCGGCGGTGTCACGGGCCCGCCGCCCCGCCGGACTCACCGCGTTCCGACCGCCGCCCGCACCGCGCGGCGCGCCATCTGCACGTCGTCGTGGAGCCGCCGCAGCAGCAGGCGGTGCTCCTCCCCGGCGGTCATCCCGCTGTGCACGCCGACCGGGGCCGCCGGGTCCCTCATCGCCCGCTGCACGGCGGCCTCGTACGTACGGACCTCGCGCACCAGCACCAGCATCAGGTTGACCAGGAACCCGTCCCGGTGCACCGCTCCGCCCGCCTGCGCGAGCTGGCTGATCTGCCGGCGGGCCGGCGAGCCCTCGCCCAGCACCGCCCAGAGCGTCGCCAGGTCGTACCCCGGGAGGTACCAGCCAGCCTGCTCCCAGTCGACCAGCACCGGGCCCGCGGGCGACAGCAGCACGTTCGACAGCAGCGCGTCGCCGTGGCAGAACTGCAGGTGGCCGGGGCCGATGCCGTGCAGCAGCGTCTGCAGGTCGCCCATGTCGCGGTCGGTGAGCAAGCCCAGCTCGTGGTATCTGCTGAGCCGTGCCGCGTAGTCGAGCGGCGCGCCGAACGCGTCGTCCGGGGGCCGCCACATGCCGATCCGCACCAGCGCCGCGAGCGTGGCGCGCACGTCCGCGTGCGGCGGGACCTCCAGCGGGTGCCGCTGCAGCGCCGCGGCCCGGCCGGGGGTCCGCTCGATGACGAGGGTGCAGCCGTCCGGGTCGGCGGCGACGAGCCGCGGCACGCGTACGGGCGGGCGGGACCGGACGAACGTCCGGTACGCCCCTATTTCCCGCCGCAGCCTGGCCGCCCGCGCGGCCGACCTGTCGACGAGGCACTTCGCCACCGCCGTGGTCCGGCCCGTGGACCCGACGAGCAGCACCGTGCGGCTGCTGCGGCGCAGCACCTGCACGGGGTTGAAGTCGGGGACCACGCGGTGCACCGACTCGACGGCCGAGCGCAGCAGCGCCCCCTGCGGGCCGGACAGGTCGAGCCGTCCGCTCACGGGCCGGCGCGCGGTGGCGGGGAGCTGTCGCAGTCGTGCGCCCGCGGCCGGTGCCCGGCCCGGGTCGAGGAACGGCGCGCCGCCTGCCGCGGTCCGGTGCGGAGCTGGCGGGCGTACCGTACGGACGGGTGCGGAGGCGGATGCCGATGCTGCGTACATGGGCGAGACAGATCCCTTCAGGCACGGGCCGGTTGCGCGCGCCGCAGGCCACCGGCGACCGCCGAATCCCCCCGGGTTTCCGGCCCGGGAGGCCGGCTGGGGGTCCGGTCCCCGGGCGCCGGGTCCGGGATGTGCGGGTGGGCCGTGCGGTTGGCATGTGCCCCGGGTTGCGGGGCCGGTTGGCGCAGACTTAGCCCACACCGCTCCACGGGTGGCACACCATCTGGCGCACCCTGGCGAACCCTGGCGAATGCTCGCCGGGCCGTCGGCCCGCCGGTACCGTCAAGTGAGCCGAGACCCTGGGGGCTTGACGTGAGCAGGGAACCCAACACCAGGCTCGCCGACCTGTTCGGGATGACCGGCTGGTCCAAGGGCGAGCTGGCGAGGCTGGTCAACCGGAAGGCGGCGGCCACGGGCCACCCCCAGCTGGCGACCGACACCTCGCGGGTGCGGCGCTGGATCGAGACGGGCGAGGTCCCGCGCGAGCCGGTGCCCAAGGTGCTGGCGGCCCTGTTCACCGAGCGACTCGGCCGTGTCGTGACCACCGAGGATCTCGGGTTCGACCGGGCCGGAGGGCCCGGCAGGGTCCGGCGGCAGTCCGACGACGCACTGCCCTGGGCGCCCGGGCGGACGGCCGAGGTCCTCACCGAATTCACGGGAATGGACCTCATGCTCAATCGACGCGGCCTGGTGGGCGCGGGCGCCGCGCTCACGGCCGGCTCCGCCCTGACCGGTTCCCTGCACGACTGGCTGCACCACGACCCCGCGCTCGGCACCGCCGCCGCCGGCGGCGGGAGCGGCGCCGCGGAGGCCGCCCGCTTCGGCAGGTACGAGGCGACCCCGGTCGGCGCCCAGGAGGTCGAGGCGCTGGAGCGGTCCGTGGCGGTCTTCCGCTCCTGGGACGCCGAACGCGGCGGCGGCCTGCAGCGCAAGGCCGTCGTCGGCCAGCTCAACGAGGTCGGCGGCATGCTCGCGTACCGGCACCCGGACCGGCTGCAGAACCGCCTGTGGGGCGTCGCCGCCAACCTCGCCGTGCTCGCTGGCTGGATGTCGCACGACGTGGGCCTGGAGCCCACCGCGCAGCAGTACTTCGTCATCGCCGCGCACGCCGCCCGCGAGGGCGGCGACCGGCCGCGGGCCGCGGAGGCGCTGTCCCGGGCCGCCCGGCAGATGGTCCACCTGGGCCGGCCCGACGACGCGCTGGAGCTGATGGCGCTGGCCGGATCCGGCGCCGGCCCCGAGGCCCACCCGCGTACCCGCTCGATGCTCTGCACGGTCGAGGCCTGGGCGCAGGCGGCCAAGGGGCGGTCCGGAGCGGTGCGGCGCACCCTGGGCGAGGCGGAGGAGCTGTTCGCCGCCGACCCCGGGGGCGAGTCGCCGCCCAGCTGGATGCAGCTCTTCGACGAGGCCGACCTGCACGGCATGCAGGCCCTGGCGTACCGCACGCTCGCCGAGTACGAACCGGCCGCGGCGGTCCGCGCGCAGGAGCACGGGAGGCTGGCGCTCGCCAACCGGCCGGAGGGACGCCGGCGTTCCCAGATCCTCGACCACGTGTCCATGGCCGCCGCCGGCTTCCTCGCCGACGAGCCGGAGGACGGCGAGGCCTACGCCCGGCTCGCGCTGGAGCGCATCGGGGAGAACTCCTCGCACCGCACCTGGGACCGGCTGCGGGACACGTACCGGCTGACCGCGCCGTACGCGGACGACCCCCTGGTGCGGGAGCTGCGCGAGGAGATCAGGGAGGCGCTGCCGAGGACGCCGCGGGGGCGCACGAGCCCCGTCTGACGGGCGCTCGCCCCGGTGCACCGCCACGGGGCGGGGCGCCCGTCGGGGGACGGGTGGGGAGCGGCGGGCCGGGCCGCCGGGTTACGGCGGCTCAGCCCGTCACCTGCGCCACGAGCACGCAGGCGTCGTCCCCGCGCCGTCCCCCGCCGAACTCCTCGACGACGGCCCGCAGGCAGTCCTGCGCGCCCGGCGCCGCCGCGAACCTGGGGGCGAGCGCGAACAGCCGCTCCCGGGCCGGCTCCGGGCCGCGGGCGCCGAGCCCGGCGGTGTGCAGCAGGACCACGTCGCCGGCGTGCAGCGGCTCGCTCACCTGCTCGTACGACGTGTCCGCGGTCGCACCCAGCAGCACGCCGTCGGGGGCGGCGAGGGCGCGCCCGGCGCCGCCGCGGAACAGCAGCGGCGGGGGGTGCGCGGCCCGCGCCCAGCGCAGCGTGCGGTCCGCCGCGTCGTAGCGGCAGCAGACCGTGCCGACCAGCACCGGCTGCGCGGACACCTCCAGCAGCTCGTTCACCCCGCCGAGCAGCGCCCCCGGCGCCGTGCCGCCCAGCGCCATCCCGCGCAGCGCGCCGACGAGCATCGTCATCCCGGCGGCGGCGGGCACGCCGCGGCCGGCGACGTCGCCGACGCCGAGCAGGGTGCGGCCGCCGGGCAGCGGCAGCGCGTCGTACCAGACGCCGCTGACGGGGGTGTCGGCGGCGGCCGGAAAGTGGTGGCCGGCCACGGTCAGCGCGCCCGGGTCGCCGGCCGGCAGGTGCACCGCGCCGTGCCACGGCGGGAGCACCGACTCGTGCAGCTCCCGGGCGATGCGGCGCTCGGCGTGCGCGAAGTGCCGTTCGCGCTGCAGCACGGACTCCGACTCCTGCACCGCCTGCCGGCCGCGGTGCAGCTCGGTGACGTCGCGTACGACCGTCCACATCGACTCGGTCGCGCCGCCGGCGTCGAGGACGGGCTCGCCGACGACGTGCAGGGTGCGCGCGGCACCGTCCGGCCGGCGGATGCGGAACTCGCCGTCGATCGGTCTGCCGTCGACCAGGCAGTCCGTGACCATCGCGGCCAGCCGCGGCTGGTCGGCGGGGTCGAACCAGGACGGCAGGTCGTCCAGCGACAGCGGGCCGCTGCCGGGGTCCCTGCCGAAGATGTCGTAGAGGTCGTCCGACCAGTCGACCTCGTCCGACGGCAGGTGCCACTCGGCGCTGCCGACCCGGGGCCGCGCCCGCTGACCGGGGTCCGCCCCGGTCTCCCCGCGCGGCCCGCCGCCGGAGCGCCCCGCGCGCCCGTCGCCGCCCTCGCCGTGCCGCTCGACCGGGTGACCCTCGCGCAGCTGCCCGAGCTGTACGGTCAGAAAGTCCAGCTGCCGCGCCGCGAGGTCGCACAGCGCCCGCTGCCAGCGCAGCTCGGCCGCCTCGGCGTCGCCCGCGGCGGCGACGGTTTCCCGCCGCACCGCCTCCAGGCTGCCGCGCAGCCGGGCGATCTGCGCCAGCAGGGTGGCCACGGCACTGCGCTCGGGCTGCTGCGCTGCGGTCGGGCCCGCGGTGCGGGGGAGTCGTGAGGCGGCGGCCATGGCGTGATCTCCGATTACCTTCCGGCCCGGGCTCCGGCGCCGTTGTCGTCTGCGGTTTCGCCGTTACGACTCTGGCACAGGCCGCGACGCTGCGTAAGGTGTTTGGCGAGACTCAAGCACATGCGCACGGCATATGCGCACCGGCCGGTTCCCGACCGCACTTCACCCGCTCTCCCCCACTCCAGTAAGCTGCCGCGGCAATGGAGCCGGCAGCCGGTCGGTGGCCCGGTCTGTCCGTTCCGCGGAAAATTCCGTTGCCAGCGGTCCCACCACACCGGATGCTGACGTCATGTTCGAGCCAGCCATAGCGCCCAGCGGCACCCTCCTCGGCCTCCTCCAGCGGGGCCGGGGCGACGGGACCCTGCACGCACTCGCCGCGCCGCGGGCCGAAGCCCTGCAGGCGCTGTACAGCTGCGTGCTCGACGACCCCAGGCGCGACTGGCAGGTGGAGAACCGCTCGCTGTACTACGCCCGGCTCTACCTGGAGCTGGACGCCCCCGCGGACGCCCTCGCCGACCACCTCTTCGCCCCCGACGACCTGCTCCGCCCCGACGAGCAGCGCACCGGCCTCACCCTCTCCGTCCTCGGCCACCTCGTCTCGTACGGCCGCGACGACGCGCTGCAGCTCCTCCGCCGCTACGCCGCCGCCGGCGGCTGCTGGCAGTGGGCCCTCGACGAACTCGCCGTGCGCGACGACGACGCCGGGCTGCGCACCCTCGCCCCGCACGTGCTGGCGCGCTTCCCGCGCACCCCGGAGGGCGACCGCGCGCTGGCCGCGGAGATGCGCGACGCGTTCGAGCCACGGCCCTGGCGGCTGTGGGCCGAGGACCCCGAGCTGGGCGAGCGGGTGCGCGCGGCGCGGGAGCAGGAGAGTTTCGACCGCTGGCAGCGCCAGCTCCGCTCGCGCGGGCCCCGGCCCGGCTGGAGCGTCACCGAGATCCTCGACTGGGCGCAGGACGGCCTGGAGCAGTACCCGGCCCAGCCCCGGCACGCCGCCGCCGCCCGCTGCCTCGCGGCCGTCGCCGGGCCCGAGGACCGCCCCGAGCTGCTGGCCGCGGCCCGTACTGGCGGCGACGGCGACCGGGCCGCCGACCTCGCACACCTCGCCGCGACCGGCGACCCCCGGACGTACGACCTGATCGAGGCCGCCGCCTGCGGGCCCTCCGCGACGCTCGCCGGGGCCGCGCTCGCCACCTTCGGCCGGATGTGCTCCACCGCCGCCCTCGACGCCGCCGGCGGCGAGGCGGGGCGCGAGGACGGGCTCGGCACCG